>URYM01000247.1 GCA_900552095.1 uncultured Blautia sp.
CACCAGATTTCCCTCAGCGGAACGTGATCTGTTTTTTCCCCAGTAGGTATCTGCCATTCCTGCTACAGAACCCAGACCCTGCTGCTTGCCTTCCTGCATTAATACTACTATGATCAATCCTACACAATCCAAGACATAAAGGACGGTTAAAACGGTTTTTAAGATTTCCAAGACTACACCTCCTATAATCGACCAAGGTACATTTTACCATAGTGATCCGGAGATTGCAAGTTATTTTTCCACACCTGTAAAAGGATTCTCATAAAGTCCCGGTCTGCCCAGATAATCCTCAATGCGCAGCAGCTGGTTATATTTGGCCGTCCGGTCTGTCCTGCAGGGAGCTCCGGTCTTAATCTGTCCCGCTCCGCAGGCCACAGCCAGATCTGCGATAAACGCGTCCTCCGTCTCACCGGAGCGATGTGAGATCACAGCCCGGTATCCCGCTTTATGCGCCATTTCCACTGCATCAAGCGCTTCAGATAAAGTTCCGATCTGATTTACTTTTATCAAAATGGCATTTGCCACTCCCAGCTTGATGCCGCATTTCAGCCGCTTTGTATTCGTGACAAAAAGATCGTCCCCCACCAGCTGGACTTCCTGTCCCAGAGCCCTGGTCAGTTCTTTCCATCCCTCCCAGTCATCTTCCTGCAGTCCATCTTCAATGGAAACAATCGGGAATTCCTCTGTCAGTTCTTTATAATAAGCAATCATCTCCGCAGTGCTTCGGGCCACTTCCTCCCCCTGTATCCGGCTTTCTCCGGGAAATACATAAATCCCCCTCTCTTCCTCATAGAGCTCGCTGGCCGCTGCATCCAGAGCAATCCCCACCTGCTCGCCGGGCTTATAGCCCGCCCGCTCTGCCGCTCTCACAATCAGACACAGGACATCCCGGGCAGTTCCAAGATCAGGCGCAAAGCCGCCCTCATCTCCCACAGCCGTGGACATTCCTTCCTCCTTTAAAATTATCTTCAACCAGTGATAGATCTCTGCTCCCATTCTCAGGCCTTCCCTGAAACTGAACGCTCCCAGAGGCATGATCATAAATTCCTGAAAATCCACAGTATTATCCGCATGCTTTCCACCATTTAAAATGTTCATCATCGGCACAGGAAGATGCCTCGTATGCACCCCTCCCAGATACTGATACAGGGGAAGGCGAAGGGCTTTCGCCGCTGCCCGGGCTGTCGCCATGGAAACTCCCAGGGCTGCGTTTGCTCCCAGATTTGATTTATTCTCCGTCCCGTCCTCTTCTGCCAGAAGCTGGTCAATGTACATTTGATTCAGCGCATTTTCTCCTACCAAAAGCTCCGCAATCTTTGTGTTTACATTCTCCACTGCTTTTTTCACACCCAGCCCGCAGAATTCTTTTTCTCCATCCCGCAGTTCCACAGCTTCAAATTTTCCCGTGGAAGCACCGGAAGGAACCAGTGCCCGCCCTGTACATCCGTCTATACCCATGATTCCTTCTCCTACTGTAACTTCTACCTCCACCGTAGGATTTCCTCTGGAATCCAGTACTTCTCTCGCATATACTCTCCGTATAGGTAAATAACGATACATGGCAATACCTCCTTATCTTCTAAGGATAGTATTGCCATGACCCTTACCACTTATTCCTGACTTTTTCCGCAAATCCTAACATCCGCTCTATCTTTATCTCCTCTTTCCCGTCCGGTTTCAAAATCCCGTCAAAATATCCGAAAACCTGGTGCTGATCGCTCAAAATCACTCCCGCTGAAGTATAGGCGCTTCGATCCAGAATCGGAGTAAAAAGCAATTCCGCCCGGCCGTCTGAGGAAGTAAACTTCCAGGGTTCCAGATATCTGGGCTTTCCTTCTTCTTCCCCGGGAATCTGAAAAGTGACCTGTTCCAGCTTAGAGGCTTTTCCGTCCACAAAGATCATATTTTCCGTAGCCTTTTCGGTATTTCCAAAGCCATAGCCCAGATTAAATCCCACAAGATGGTTCCCGCATCTTCCCATCAGTGCACTCCAGTACCAGGTGTTAGAATACGTCCAGACACCTCTTCCCCAGTCCAGAAGGCCCAAACTCGTTCCGGGTTCCAGAACAAAATGGCGCCCTTCAAACTCCACTGCTCCCCGGGCTCTCATTCCCACAATTTTCTGATTATAATAAAAAGCTTTCTTCTTTTCAAAAGGAGTAGCGATCACCATAGAATCCTCCGGCTCTCTGGAAAGCTCAATCTTCATTTTTATGGGCTTCCCACAGGAAAAATCATCCATGCAGGCCCGCAGGATCCGTCGGTCTTTCTGCTTTTCAAAACTGAAATTCCATCCCTTCCCTCCTGCCCTCACATCCCCTGTCTCTGAAGACCAGGGCATATGAAGTCTTCCCATGGGCAGGAACAGCATAGGACTTTTCGTCACCTCTCTTCTTCCCTTAAAATCAAGGAAAGAAATACTCACCAGTCCCATGTAGCTGTTATCCGCCACAGTAAGCGCTACACCGAAACTGTCATTATGGATCAGATAATAATCCCATTCTTTGATTCTGGTTTTCCCGGCTTTAATCCGGCTCCTGTCATATTCTTTCACCAGACTGGTGGCATATCCTGCTTCCGCCAGATTCCCGGAATCTTCCAGAAGCGGTCCCGGTTTTAATTTGTTCTGCATCTGTCAGTCCCCGCTCTGTCTCTTATACACATCTGACGCTGCCGACGATCTT
>URYM01000248.1 GCA_900552095.1 uncultured Blautia sp.
CTACACGCGTAAGATCGTCGGCAGCGTCAGATGTGTATAAGAGACAGCTTTGAAGGAACTCCTGCGCTTTCCCCTTCTGATGCTGGACCGCAAGAGCAGCACCAGTGAATTTCTGCACGCCCAGTTTCAGCAGCATCAGCTGGATCTGGTTCCTGAGATCGAACTGGGAAGCAATGATCTGCTTCTGGATCTGGCGGATATTGGACTGGGCATTGCCTTTGTCCCCGATTTCTGCCAGCCCCGCCCATCTTCTCTCTTCTCCGTTCAGCTGGAAGAAGAGCTTCCCTGCCGCCATCTTGTTATGGTGCATAATCCTCAGCTTCCCCTCACCACAGCTGCCCGGGAATTCATGGAGCTTCTGGAACAGGAATAACAGCGGCAGTCACAATTCTATACTCCGTTTTTCTGACAGATATCTTTTAAACAGCAGGAATCACAGTAAGGTTTTGTCCGGGCGGTGCACACATCCCGCCCGTGATAAACCAGACGGTGGCAGAAATCGCTGCCTTCCTCCGGAGGAATCAGCTTCCAGAGAGCCATCTCCACCTTCTTCGGCTCTTTGATCTGATCCACCAGCCCAATGCGGTTCACCAGACGAATGCAGTGGGTATCCGTCACGATCGCCGGTTTTCCGAACACATCCCCCATGATCAGATTGGCACTTTTTCTCCCCACCCCGGGCAGTTTTAAAAGCGCATCAAAATCATCAGGCACCTTTCCTTCATACTGATCCCGCAGGATCTTCATACAGGCACTGATATCCCGGGCCTTACTTTTCCCCAGGCCGCAGGGCTTTACGATCGCCTCAATCTCTTCCGGAGAAGTTTCTGCCAGCGCCTCCACCGTAGGATATTTCTCATACAGTTTCTCCACCACCACATTAACCCGGGCATCGGTGCACTGCGCCGCCAGCCGCACACTCACCAGAAGCTTCCACGCCTGGTCATAGTCCAGGGTACAGCCCGCATCGGGATATTCTCTCTTTAACCGCTCAATTACTTCCAGCGCCAGTTCTTTTTTTGTCATTCCTTCTCTCCTTTTTCTATCGTATTCCAAAAATCTTCTATCTGTCCTCCCGCGCTTCTCAGGCTGCACCGCTTCCGATCCTGCCACTCTACAGGAAAAAGCCCCTGATATTCCCTGTTCCAGAAACGATCATCCAAAAGCAGCAAAATCCCCTTATCTTCCGCTGTCCGGATCACACGCCCCGCCGCCTGAAGCACCTTATTCATCCCTGGAAAGCGGTAGGCATAATCAAATCCATTTTCTCCCCGGCGGTCATAGTAATTCTTCAGGATCTCCCGCTCTGCCCCCACCTGAGGCAGCCCGGTTCCCACGATCACCGCTCCCACCAGCTTCTCACCTGCCAGGTCGATTCCTTCTGAAAAAATACCGCCCATAATACAGAAACCAATCACCGTTTCCTCTCCTTCTTCTGCGAAGGCTTCCAGGAATTCCTCCCGCTCTCTTTCTCCCATAGACGGAGTCTGAGACAGGCAGCGCTCCCGCTCCCCGCAAAACTCCCGCTCATAGATGACCTGCACATCCTGCAAAAAACGGTATGAGGGAAAGAATACCATATAATTTCCTCTTCGCTTTTTCACCGCTTCGCTGATGTAAGCGGCGATCTTCCGAAATTCCTCCTCCGTCCTTC
Source organism: uncultured Blautia sp. (assembly GCA_900552095.1). Taxonomy (GTDB): domain Bacteria; phylum Bacillota; class Clostridia; order Lachnospirales; family Lachnospiraceae; genus Egerieimonas. The sequence continues at coordinate 1,655 of URYM01000248.1, forward strand.
TGGTATAGCGGCTGCTCACATCCCCTCCCAGAAGAAGAAGCCTGCGTTCCGGAGCAAAAGGCGACCGGGCATACATGGAATAATCTTCCCCTCCCCGGGCGCTCAAAAGTTTCTGGTAATAGGGCATCGGCAAAAGCGTCGCGGAAAAGAATACCGCCGCAGTCCCTTTATCCAGACAGGCCTGAAGGTTTCCCGCCGGATTTACACAGAAAAGTTTTACGTAAAAATCCCCCTCCTCATCATGGCGGCTGTAGATGACATAGTTTTCGTCCACCAGATCATAAATCCCAAGGAAATCCCGCACCTGGAAGTAGAACTCCAGAACCTGATCCCGCAGATTCCCCGCATTTAACTCTTCCAGAAAATGTTCCATCTCTCCCATCAGATTCATAAGGCTGATCGGAAAAGCTCCCAGCGACTCCAGAATCCTGCAGCTGTCGCACTCTCTTTTATACTCCAAAAGCTGCCGGTTCCCCTTTTCCAGAAGCCGCTCCAGCTTCCTGCTGTAGGGACGCACGGCCTTTTTTAATTTCAGAAAATCTTCCTTATATAAAGCGGCACTGAACATCTCTCTTCCGCGCTCCACCAGATTATGGGCCTCATCGATAAGAAAGAGATAATTTCCCCGGATTCCCTCCCCGAAGAAACGCCGCAGTCTCGCATTGGGATCGAAGACATAATTATAGTCACAGATAATACCATCCACCCAGGAAGCGGTGTCCAGACACATTTCGTATGGACAAACCTGCCACTTCTCACTCTGTCTTAAGATTTCCTCCCGTCCCATCCGGCTTTCTGTCTGGAGAAATTCAAAAACTGCCTCATTGACCCGGTCATAATGCCCTTTTGCCCGGAGACAGGACTCCGGATTACAGTCCGCCTTTTCACAGACACACAGTTTTTCTTTAGCTGTGACGGTCAGCGTCTTAATCTGCAGTCCCTGCTCTTGCAGCACCAAAAATGTCTCTTCCGCCACCGTCCCTGTCTCTTATACACATCTGACGCTGCCGACGATCTTACGCG
>URYM01000249.1 GCA_900552095.1 uncultured Blautia sp.
AGTTTCCGGCGCAGTATCTGTTTCCGGGAGCGATCTGGATCTGCTGGCTGCCATCATCCAGTGCGAGGCCGGAGGCGAGAGCCATACGGGCAAAGTGGCAGTGGGGGCTGTGATTATGAACCGGATCCGGGACAGCCGGTTCCCGGACAGCATTTCAGAGGTAGTTTACCAGTCCGGGCAGTTTTCACCGGTAGCCAGCGGTGCGCTTTCCAGAGTGCTGTCACAGGGGGCAAGGGAAGACTGCTATGCTGCGGCGAGAGAAGCTCTCGGCGGTTCCAATCCGGTGGGAAATTCACTGTACTTTAACAGTGGAAGAGGAAAAGGCATCCAGATTGGCAACCAACACTTTTATTAACCAGTTCAGCGCGCTTCCGGGTGAATCGGGGGCCGTGCAAGCTTGCTTGCATAAGGGCACGGATTCAGCTGGAGAAGGGGGCGGAACGCCCCCTAAGGCCCAGACAGAAAGCTGCGAAGCAGCGAGAGGCGCGGGGAGCGCCGGTCTGGGCCTTGCAGCGCGCGGGAGAAGCGCGGAAAGGACGAGCGCGGGAAAGCAGACAGAAAGCTGCGAAGCAGCGAAAGGCGCGGGGAGCGCCGGTCTGGGCCTTGCAGCGCGCGGAAGAAGCGCGGAAAGGGAGAGCGCGGGAAAAGCGGAAAGAGGGAGTATTGAAAATAGAAGAGCAGTTTCAGAAATTTATCTGGAACCGCTCTTTTTTCTTGTGGAAATTCAGAAAATATAGTATGATATAGCTAATCCTTGGATAGAGATAGTAGAAGGGGGATTGCAGAAAAGGAGGGATGTTTGTGGACATAATTCTATGGCTGTTGATTACGGCGGTGCTGATCGGAATTGAGATCGCGACCCTGGGTCTTACAACGATCTGGTTTGCGGGAGGAAGCCTTGCAGCGGCGATAGCCGCAGCTTTCGGGGGCAGTTATCCGGTGCAGATTTTAGTATTTCTGGCAGTGTCTGCGCTCCTTCTGATCTTTACCAGGCCCTATGCAAAGCGTTTTATAGAACGCAGGAAGACCGCAACCAATGTGGAAAACATACCGGGGAAAACGGCTGTGGTCACAGAAACAATTGACAACCTGAAGGAGACAGGAGCCGTAATGTTAAATGGCCTGACCTGGACCGCCAGAACTTTGGAGGGGGATTCTCCTGTTGAAAAAGACAGGATTGTGGAGGTACTCCGGGTAGATGGTGTGAAGCTGATTGTGAAAGAGAAGGAGAAGTGAGTATGGATCGTGCAGTTTATATTGCTGTCATTGTAGCTATCGTGGTGATCATTGTCTGCATCGCCCTGTCCTGCATCAAGATCGTTCCTCAGGCAAATGCTTTTATTCTGGAACGTCTCGGCGCTTATCAGGCGACCTGGTCTACCGGGCTTCATTTTAAAGTACCCTTCATTGAGCGGGTGGCAAAAAAAGTAAACTTAAAAGAGCAGGTGGTGGATTTTCCGCCTCAGCCGGTGATTACGAAGGATAATGTAACCATGCGGATCGACACCGTGGTGTTTTTCCAGATTACAGATCCCAAGCTGTTTGCCTACGGTGTGGAGAGTCCGATCATGGCAATTGAGAATCTGACTGCCACCACGCTGCGTAACATTATCGGTGACATGGAACTGGATGAGACCCTGACTTCCCGTGAGATCATTAATACAAAAATGCGGGCCGCGCTGGACATTGCCACAGATCCCTGGGGAATCAAGGTGAATCGGGTTGAACTGAAAAATATTATGCCTCCGGCAGCGATTCAGGAGGCGATGGAGAAACAGATGAAGGCGGAGCGTGAGCGCCGGGAGTCCATTCTGATCGCAGAAGGCGAGAAGAAGTCCACCATTCTTGTGGCAGAAGGAAAGAAAGCATCCGCGATCCTGGATGCAGAAGCGGAGAAACAGGCGGCGATCCTCCGTGCGGAAGCGCAGAAGGAGAAGATGATTCGGGAGGCAGAAGGTGAAGCGGAGGCAATCCTTAAGGTTCAGCAGGCAAATGCGGACGGTATCCGTTTCCTGAAGGAGGCCGGAGCAGACGAGAGCGTGCTCACCCTGAAGAGCCTGGAGGCGCTGCAGCAGATGGCGGACGGCAAGGCGACCAAGATCGTAGTGCCTTCCAACCTGCAGGGCGTAGCAGGGCTGGCCACCACGCTGGGAGAGATCTTAAGAGACGGAAAGTAAAGAGACGGCCTGAGAGGGCATGGGAACAGGGGCTGCTGCAGAGAGCGAAAGTTCGCTCTGCGGCATGCCCTGCTTTTCTTTTTTGCGGGGAATCCGGATCATTTATCTGACAGGAGGTACAACTATGGGAACGGGGATGGATCTGTCAAAGGAATATGGGATTGTTCTGGAAGGAGGAGGCGCAAAAGGGGCTTATCAGATCGGAGCCTGGATTGCGCTGAAAGAAGCGGGGGTAAAGATCAGAGGAATTGCGGGAACCAGTGTGGGAGCGCTGAACGGGGCTCTGATCTGCATGGGGGATGAGGAAAAAGCCAGAAGAATCTGGGAAAATATGTCGTATTCCCGGGTGATGGATGTGGACGATGAGAAAATGCACCGGTTTGTCAATCATCAGATGAATCTGGGAGAGTATACCGCAGAACTGTTAACCGGACTTTCCGCAGGGGG
>URYM01000250.1 GCA_900552095.1 uncultured Blautia sp.
CAGCCAGGTTATCCGCACGGATAACCTGGCTGCTGCCTCTTAAATTCCCTTTTTGTAAAGAAGAAAAGAATATCCGAAAGGCACTACAGCCATCACAAGGAGGCTGATCATGATCAGGATGGACGGAAGACCCGTTACGGAAACCACCAGGATCCAAAGTCCCTCCAGAATATAAAGATATCCGGCCAGATGATGGGTTTTCTTCCAGTTTTCCTCGCTGTGCAGCGTCCAGGGACATTTGATCCCCATCGTATAATTCTGTCTGCACTTCGGCAGATAATTCCCGCAGACGATCAGGAGAACTCCCAGCAGAACCGGCATAATCATGTCCACTGCCACCTCCTGTCCAAGCCCTGCCGCGATGGTGATTATCATGGTAACAAATCCCAGCACCGGAATCAGCCACTTGAAAAACACCTTCAGAACCGGCGCATAGTTTTTCTTCTTCGGATCATTTTCCATTGTAATCTGAACCAGAAGATTCAGACCGGTGAGAATCCCCGGAAGGCCGAAACAGGCAAAAGCCCGGGATGCCCAGCCATTCGGCCCTGCACTGTCCCAGTGAACCGGCACCTGAGCGGGAAGCTGGTCATAAAAATACGCCCCGATCGCCATGGGAATGAGACAGACTATGGTAGTAATCATCAGTTCTTTATATTTCTTCATCTTTTTTCCCTCCAAATTGTGATACCCACAACATAATTTCCTCAAAAACTGATACGTTGATCTCGTAATAAATATAATTCTTATACTTTGTCTCACAAATCAGGCCCGCCTTTTTTAGCTGTGACAAATGATAAGAAACCGTCGCCTGGGTCATGTCAAACCGGGATGCGATCTCCCCTGCTGACATCTGGCCTTCTTTCAGCATAGTCAGAATCTCTCTTCTCACCGGATCTGCCAGCGCCTTAAAGGTTTCCTGAAATCCCATTTTCTTCCTCCTTGCATTTCTATTTAGAAATATTTCTAAATAGAAACTACCACAATTCGCTGTATTTTGCAATAGCTATTTAGATTTTTTTCTAAATAGCTTCGTGTTCCCTCAGAAATTCCAGCTCTTTCTGATAACCCGGCAGTTCATTGGGCGTCTCCAGATAAAACGGCAGGTGCTTTAACTGAGGATGGTTCACAACCCGCAGCAGTGCCTCCGCTCCTAAAAATCCTTCTCCCAGTTTTTCATGGCGGTCTTTATGGCTGGCAAAAGGATTTTTGCTGTCATTTAGATGAACCGCTTTCAGCCTGTCCAGCCCGATTACCCGGTCAAACTCTTCCAGAACCCCGTCCAGATCCTGTACAATATCATACCCCGCATCATAGACATGGCAGGTATCCAGGCAAATGCCCATATGAGACTGAAGTTCTACACGATCCAGGATCTCCCTCAGCTCCTCAAAGCTTCTTCCCACTTCCGTTCCCTTGCCTGCCATGGTTTCCAAAAGTACAGTGGTATGCTGCTCCGGTCTCAGAATCTGGTTCAGAAGCGCTGCGATCTGACGGACCCCTTCTTCCGCCCCCTGGCCCACATGACTTCCCGGGTGAAAATTATAGCAGTTTCCCGGAAGATACTCCATCCGTTCCAGGTCATCTGCCATGGTCTCCAGCGCAAATTCCCGCGTCCTCTCCTCTTTGGAACAGGCATTCAGCGTGTACGGGGCATGGGCCAGAATCTGACCGATCCCATGCTCCCCCGCAAACTGCAGATATGCTTTTACATCTTCCGGATCGATCGCCTTCGCCCTGCTCCCCCTGGGATTCCTGGTAAAAAACTGAAAGGTGTTCGCGCCAATCTGAAGCGCTTCCTTCCCCATATGTAAAAAACCTTTGGATGATGATAAGTGACATCCCGCTCGCAACATTTTCTTCCTCCATTCTCTTCTTTTACAGGTATACCCGGTGATAGGCGATTCCCAGCCTGCGAAGCGTCTCTTCCTCCCGGGTCTGACAGGTAAAAAGGATCACCTGTTTTTTATGCTCTGCAAGCCACCGAAGGGCAGCCTCCAGCCTTTTCTGATCATACATGGCAAACATTTCATCCAGGATCAGAGGCAGTTCCTCCTCACACAGGATTTCCCCCGCCGCCATCCGCAGGGCAAAATAGAGCTGTTCCGCCGTTCCCTGGCTGACCTGATCCAGAGTCAGACTGTAATCTCCTGTATGGAGTACCGGACAAAATCCCTCCTCCAGGACAACGGTTCCATATTTTCCCCCCGTCAGCTCTCCCATAATCTCTGAAATTCTCTTCTGGAGCCTGCCGCCATACCGGTTCTGATGCTCCGCCGCCAGTTTCTCAATCCTGCCGTGGGCCAGTCTGATCCCTTCCAGAACCTGATCCTGCTCCGAGATCTGATTTCTCTTCTCCAGACATTCTTCATAATCCGCCTGCAGATTTTCCCGCTCTGTACGCTTCTCTTCCAGCGTTTCCCCAATCTTCTGAAGACTGCCTTCCAGCCGCGCCTTCCGGGTCTTCCGCTCCATCTCTTCTTCCCGCTGCCTTGCTTCTTCGGCCCGCTTTGCCCTGCCCCGGCGAAGTCTCTCCGCCTCTTCCTTTTTCTTCTTCCGGTAAATCAGTCCCCCACCTGCCGCACCTAAGAACAGCACCGCCAAAAGGCTGACAGCTTTCAT
>URYM01000251.1 GCA_900552095.1 uncultured Blautia sp.
GAAAATACTGCTTCAGATCCGAAAATTTTTCCTTAAAAGCTCCCAGGGCTTTCTGAATCTTTTCCACATTTTCCGCATCGGGAGAAACAAAATTTTCTATCAGATAACCGTCGCTTCCCCGGAAACCACCATTTGACTCCTGCTTGCCGCTCACCGTATCTGCCAGTCCTTTTAAATACACCCAGGCTTCCCGAAAAACGAACTGGTCATTGATATAGGTTTCATAATCACTCTCAAATCTTCCCGAAAGAAGCCCGTCCACAGAAAGTTCCGGACGTTCCGCCAGCATTCGGTTCTCCGTCTCGGAAAAAGTTTTGTCTTTATGGAATACATTTCCCACCACAAGAAAAATAAACACTCCAAAAAACAGGATTCCGGTCAGATTAAAAAACTTGTTAACATTATTTTTCTTTCTAGGTTTCATTGTCTTATCCCTTAAAATCTAAAATACAAAAACGGGTTATAGGAGTCATATACCAAAAAGGCGATGGACAGCAGCAGAAGCGCCGCATTGATCACAGCCGCCGCCCCCGGACGCTGCCCTGCCACTCTCTTATACCAGCGGTACGCCCACGGTCTGCTGCACACAATACAGATCACCAGAAGCAGAAGGCTGCTTTTCAGATAAAAAAGTGTGGTGGCATTGGCAAATCCAGCTACTCCTACGCCGAAGAGACTTCCCAGATAGGCAAGCCCGGCGCCCAGATCTGTGTTGCTGAAAAATACCCAGCCGATAATCACAAAAAACATTGTGTAGAGATTGCCCACCCATCCAGGAAGACGCTCCAGATACCTGCCCCACAGGTATTTCTCCAGAAGAAGGAAAACTCCGTAATAAAGTCCCCACAGAACAAAGTTCCAGGCAGCCCCGTGCCACAGTCCGGTAAGCGCCCAGACAACCAGAATGTTCCGTATATGTTTTGCCACGGATACCCGGTTTCCTCCCAGCGGAATATAGACATACTCCCGAAACCAGGTTCCCAGAGAAATATGCCATCTTCTCCAGAATTCTGTCACGGATCTGGACGTGTAGGGATAATCAAAGTTTTTGCAAAACTGAAAGCCCATCATCTTGCCCAGGCCGATCGCCATGTCAGAATAGCCGGAAAAATCAAAATAAATCTGCATCGTGTAAAACAGGATTCCGATCCAGGAAGTAACTACCGTCTGATATTCCCCGCCCAGTCCCTGGATTGATGTATACACGGCTCCCGCCGTATTGGCCAGAAGCACCTTTTTCGCCAGACCTTTGATAAAATATTCTGCTCCCACGCCTGCTTTATGCCAGGAGATCACACGGCTTTCCAGCTGTTCCTGGATATCCACATACCGAACAATAGGGCCGGCAATTAACTGAGGGAACATGGTAATATACAGGGCAAAATCCAGAAGGTTCTTCTGTACCTTAATATCTCCTCTGTACAGATCCAGGATATAAGACAGGGTCTGAAAGGTATAAAAAGAAATTCCCACCGGAAGAGCCAGCTCCCTGTAAGGAATATGAAGATGAAATGCACTGTTGATACTTCCCAGCAAAAAGCCGTAATACTTAAAAAAGCCCAGAATACACAGATTCACAATTACTGTAAATATGAGGTTCAGCTTTTTTCTCCTGCTGTCCTCCCGGAGCCTTTCCAGCTCCAGTCCCATCACAAAATTGAAAAGAATTGACAGCAGCATAAGCACAATATACACCGGCTCACCCCAGGCATAAAATATAATGCTGGCTGCAAGAAGAATCACATTTTTCCAGCGGATCGCCGGAACCACATAGTACAGTGCCAGTACAACCGGCAAAAATACAAACAAGAAAACTATACTGCTGAATACCATATTCTTTCTCCCCTAAAATAAATGGCTTACTTTTCTTATGAAATAAAATCGTTAAAGCGCTCTTTCCAGGCGCCTGCCTTCTCTCCCACTGCCATCAGGCCATAATTTCCTTTTGTCTCCACGATCGCTTCATTGAGGAGAGCCGTCTGTTCCGCGCCATACCCTTCAAAACTTTTCTTCTGGCTTTTGATATGCTCTTCCATACTCTCTTCCAGATCCGCCGCCTGATCCTGATCCTTTGCCTTAATGATCAGAAGTTCTTCTACCGCCATGGGCGATTCCGCTTTATAATAGAGAACACCATCATAGGCAGCTTCATCCAGCCCCATATAACGTTTCAGGTCAATTCCGTTTTTCTTCTGCAGCAGCGTCAGATCCGGATCCTGCTCCATCTCAGCCGTAACCTGATCCATGGGAAGATCCTTTGCACTGTCGCCCCGGTAGATCACGACCAGATAAACGAGAAGGAGCACCACCAGACCTGCCTTTACCAGATTCATAGCCAGATCCCGGTCAAAAGAAACAGGACCCCCCGCCTTTTTTTCACCGAATCCCTTACGCACTTTCTCCCTTAAATTTTTCATGTTATATGCCTGCCTTTATCGCCATATTCGTCATCCACAGAGGATAATAATCCTTGCTCACATGCAGTCCGTCCGCTTCATGATAATCCGGATGCTCCTCCAGAAGAAATCCATTGTCAATAAATGTAACTCCCTCTTCCTGGCATAAAGCCTCCAGGGCCTCATTGAACCTGTCTCTTATACACATCTGACGCGC
>URYM01000252.1 GCA_900552095.1 uncultured Blautia sp.
CAGCGTCAGATGTGTATAAGAGACAGCCATAGAAGAGGTGTTCTGATACCTGACTTCTCCAAAAAGAGAGGCCGCGCCCAGTCCCATTCCCAGGTATGGCCTTCGGATCCAGTAACCGATATTATGGCGGCATGCAAATCCGGGTTTTGCATAATTGGAAATTTCATACTGTTCATACCCGGCCTCCCCCAGAAGGATTCCCGTCACCTCATACATCCTCCGTTCTTCCTCTTCCGTGGGAAGTATAAGCTCTCTTCTGGCAAAAGGTGTTCCCTCCTCCACAATCAGGCTGTATGCAGAGATATGCTCCGGATTCCATTTCAGTATCTTCCGCAGACTTTCTTCCCAGCTCTTCCCGCTCTGCCCCGGAAGTCCTGACATCAGATCCACATTCAGATTGGAAAATCCCGCCTCACGGGCCATCTGAAAGCTCTCCTCAAACATCTCATACGTATGAATTCTCCCAAGATATTTCAGTTCTTCATTCCTGGCTGACTGACAGCCCAGACTCAGCCTGTTGATCCCGGCTTTTCTGTATCCGGAAAGTTTCTCTGCTGTCAGCGTTCCCGGATTGGCTTCCATGGAAATTTCCGCATCCTCTGCAAGACGGAACTGTTCCGTAAGAGATTCCATGAGTTCCTCCATCCACTCCGCCGGAAGCAGAGACGGTGTTCCGCCTCCGAAAAATACGGAACTAACTTCCTCCTTCTTTCCCGAAGCCGCAATTTCCCGTTTCAGCGCTTCTACATATTCTCTCTGCCGCTTCTGATCCGCAGGACCGGAAATGAAATCGCAATAATCGCATTTCCGGCTGCAGAATGGTATATGAAGATACAGCTCTATTTTTTTCTCCTCCATCGCCCGTTCTCCCCTTTCTTTCGCCCTTCATCTTATCACACCCTCCCCTCTTTGTATACGGATCTGGCACAGAACTGCCTCAAAAGCGTAAACATTTCTTAAGACCTGCCATATTTACATTTTCTTCCTCAAATGGCATAATAAAACTGACAAATCTATAGTTATCCCCAGTAAAGGAATCCATTATGAAAAAAAAGAAAAAAATGATCATTCTGGCCTCTGTACTCGGCACTCTTGTGTGCCTTGCGGCAATTTTCACTGCCTACCTGGCCATGGGCAGAAAGTACCGGGAAATCTTTTTCCCCAACACAGTAATCAACGGTGTGGACTGTTCGGAAATGACGGCCTCCGAAGTGGAGCAGCGCATCCAGGACTCCATCGATCGTTACACTCTGGAACTTAACTTCCGGGGCGGGGAAACCCAGATCATCACCGGCAGCGATTTTAACTACACTTATGTTCCCAACGGGGCGGTTCAGTCCATCCTCTCCGAACAGAATCCACTGCTCTGGATCACAGAAACCGGAAAAGATCATACCTATACCCTGGAAAATACATACACCTACGAAGAAGACGCCTTAAAAGAACTGCTTCTTACCTTCCCCCAGCTTCAGGAGAAAACGATGAGCGCTCCCGCGGATGCCCAGGTTGTTTACCAGGATGGGAGCTACACCGTTGCAGAAGCCAGCGAAGGGACAACCCTGGATCCAGCCGCTGTCCTGACGGCGGTACAGGACGCAGTCAAAAGCGGAGAACCCCGGCTTGATCTGGAAGAAAAAGATCTGTATGCCAAACCTGCTCTCCTCTCGGACGATCCCGGACTGGCTGCTCAGGCGGAACAGCTGAACGAACTGGCCAACGCTCATATTACCTACACACTCCCTGACGGCTCTTCAGCCGAACTGACCCCGGAACTTCTGAAAAGCTGGCTGACCCAGAATGAAGACGGCAGCTACGCCAGAGACGAGGCCGTTTTTGAAGAACATCTCCGTTCTTTTGTGGAAGAGCTGAACGCCAAAACCTCTTTTTCCGGCGAAGAACATCTCTTTGACACCACGCTGGACGGAACTATTTCCGTTCCCTACGGAGATCTGAGCACCTACACCGGATACCAGATGGATGTGGAAGGAGAGCTGGAAGCTCTGAAAACACAGATTGCCGAACATCAGGTTATCACCCGCGAGCCTGTTTACCTGACTACAGGAGGCGTATCCGGAAACCACGGAGTGGGCGGCACTTACGTAGAACTTAACCTGACCCGCCAGCATCTGTGGTATTACAAAAACGGAGAACTTGCCTTTGATACCAACATTGTCTCCGGAACAATGACAACCTGGCGCTACACTCCGGCCGGCTGGTATACGCTGGCTTCCAAAAAGAGCCCGCATACCATGAAGGGCGAGATTGATCCCGCTACCGGCAAACCAATTTACACCGCCAAATGTACTTATTGGATGCCCTTCATTCCCAGCGTAGGGATCGGTTTCCACGATTACGATACCGGACGTTCTGACTGGCGCACTTCCGCCTACCTTACAAATGGCTCCCACGGCTGTATCAATATGCATCTGGGCGATGCCAGAACACTCTATGAGTCCGTCGAAGTGGGGACTCCTGTAATTGTCTACTATACAGAACCTTACACGCTCCGGAAAGAACTCTCCCCGGCTGAAAAATATGCGCAGAATCCAAAACCGCCGGCTGCAACTTCTACGCCCACTCCTCCGGCCCTGTCTCTTATACACAT
>URYM01000253.1 GCA_900552095.1 uncultured Blautia sp.
AGCGTCAGATGTGTATAAGAGACAGGGCCAGGGTGATCCTTTTTCTGCTGCGTTTCTGGGTCTGGATAAACTGCTTCTGCGTTTCAGTCGTTGGCATCTGTATTCAGCTCCTTCCATATTTCGTTGAAATAAGTTTTGAATTCCGGAGCGCTGCGGGAGACCATGGGAGTCCGTTCGGGGACCGTCAGACGGATTGGGATTTCCTTCTGAACAGAGGCCGGCCCGGCAGTCAGAACAATGACCCGGTCAGCCATGCTGATTGCTTCGGAAATATCGTGGGTGACGAGCAGTGCCGTGCGTTTTTCTCTCCGGATAATGGTACCGATATCGTCGGCGACTTTCAGGCGTGTCTGATAATCGAGGGCGGAAAAAGGTTCATCCAGGAGCAGAAAAGCGGGATCCAGGGCAAGTGTTCGGATCAGAGCCACCCGCTGCTTCATTCCACCCGAGAGCTGGGAAGGACGGGCCGTTGTAAAATCTTCCAGTCCATAATCTTTCAGAAGCATCCGAACCCGCTCTTTTTGACGGGGGGAATCTTTTTTCTGGATCACGAGTCCCAGCATAACGTTCTGCCAGACGGTATACCACTCAAAGAGATGGTCTTTCTGCAGCATATATCCAATATAGAGATCAGACTCCTCCAGAGGTTTTCCATGGATCAGGACGGAACCCTGTTCCGGTTTTAAGAGTCCGGCGATCAGATTTAAAATGGTGCTTTTTCCGCAGCCGCTGGGGCCTACGATGGCAACAAATTCTCCCGGATCAACATGGAAACTGATATGGGAGAGGGCCGGGATTTCCCCCTCCATGGTGTGATAGGACATGCAGATGTCCTTTAATTCCAATAAAGGATTCATAAATAGTCCTCCTCCTGTGTGATAGATTATTATATGACGGGAAGAGGGCAGGAGTGCGGCGGCAAAATTTCTTAAGTTTTGCTGAATATTTAGAAAAAGCAGTGGAAATGAAACACAAGTTCCGCTATAATGGACAGGAAAAGGATGTGAACAGATGAATCAAAAAGGGAAGAAAAAGAAGATCATAATTCCCCAATACTGTATTGTGCCGCTTTTGTTTTCCTTCTTATATAATAATCTGGTATATGTTGGCTGCCGTCTGCTCGCAGGCGGGTGGCCCCACCATCAGCTGCTGTTTTCCTGGGAGGAACAGATTCCCCTGGTTCCCTGGACAGTGGCAATTTATTTTGGATGTTATATTTTCTGGGTAGTAAATTATATTCTGATCGGGATGCAGGGTCGGGAATACTGTTATCGGTTCTGTGCGGGAGATGTGCTTTCGCGGACTGTGTGCGCGCTCTGTTTTTTGATCTACCCCACAACGATCGTTAGGCCGGAGATTACGGGGACGGGGCTGTGGAATGAACTGCTGCGTTTCTTATATTCCATTGATGCGGCGGACAATCTCTTTCCGTCAATCCACTGCCTGGTGAGCTGGTTTTGTTTTGTGGGAATTCGGGGAAGAAAAGAAATTCCGCGCTGGTATCGCATATTTTCCTGCGTAGCTGCACTGGCTGTCTGTGTTTCCGTGCTCACGACGAAACAGCATGGAGCCATTGATATTGCAGGGGGAGTCGTTCTGGCAGAACTCTGTTTCTGGATCGGGATGCACACAGATCTGTACCGGTACCACAGAAGATGGCTGGAACCGGTATCTGCCCGGATTTTTGGCAGAGAGAATGGATAGAAGGGGACGGAGCGGACAGTGGGAGAGAAAAAGAAAGTACTGTTAAACGGGATTTTCCTCGCGGCCGTGTTTGGGCTGACTGTATATGGCGTATTTCACGGGGCGGACTTAAATCAGCTGGCGCTGGATCTGAAAAAGGCGGATCCGCTGTATCTTTTGCTGGCGGTGGCCTGTGTTGTATTTTTTATCTGGGGAGAATCAATCATCATTTATTATATGATGGGGTCTTTGAATATACGGATGAAGAAAAGAAAATGTTTTCTGATCTCTTCTGTGGGATTTTTTTTCAGCTGCATTACCCCGTCAGCGACAGGCGGACAGCCTGCACAGATTTACTATATGCGGAAGGAAAAGATCCCGATTCCGGTATCTACGATTGTTCTGATGATCGTGACCATTACCTATAAGGCGGTGCTGGTGGCAGTGGGGATTTTCCTTGCCCTGTTTCAGGGGGATTTTCTTAGAGGCTATCTGGGCGGGGTCATGCCCGTCTTTTACCTGGGGCTGGGTCTGAATGTGTTCTGCGTTGGATTTATGCTGATCCTGGTATTTCATCCGGTTCTTGCGAAGCGCATGATGATCAGAGGGCTGCGGCTTCTGGAGCGTCTGCACCTGATGAAGAAAAAGCAGGAGCGTCTGGAAAAGCTTGAGGCGTCCATGGATCTTTATAACGATACGGCGGCTTATCTGAAGAGCCATATCCGCATTGTTTTTGAGGTGCTGGCGATCACGTTTGTACAGCGCTTTGCTCTGTTTTTTGTTACTTTTTTTGTCTATCGCTCTTTTGGCCTCAGGGGCACGGGCGTGTATGAGATCGTAATGCTGCAGGCAGTCATCTCTGTGGCGGTTGATATGCTGTCTCTTATACACATCTGACGCTGCCGACGATCTT
>URYM01000254.1 GCA_900552095.1 uncultured Blautia sp.
GGCGGCCTGGGCGCCTTTTACGGCGGTGATCGCGGGCACCATGGGTTACGTGGTGGGAGCTATGACGGAAAAACACAGAGGTTTTGCCGGGAGAATGGCGGCAGTGCTTGCAGCCTGCCTGATTAAAATAGCTGGGTATTACGCGGCAGAAGGAATCCTCTATGGCAGCTGGACAGCTCCTCTTAGTTCAGTGCCCGGCAATCTGCTTCAGATTGGAGCGGCGGCTCTGCTGGTGCTCCCGATCGCAGGGAAACTGGAGTATATGATAAGAAAAAGATAGGAGAAAGTTTTATGTATCAGATTATGACCCCGGGGCCCACGGAGGTTCCGGAAAATGTAAGAATGGCCCGAAGTACAAGCTGTACCAACCCGGATCTGGATCCGGAATTTTATGATTTTTACCGGGAGACGGCGCAGCAGATCAGCAGTCTGGTAGAAACGGACGGGGAAACGCTGATTTTAAGCGGAGAGGGAATCCTGGGACTGGAAGCAGTCTGTGCTACACTGACAGAGACCGGAGACCGGGTACTGGTTCTGGACAATGGGGTGTTCGGCAGAGGATTTCAGGATTTTGTGAAAATCTACGGGGGGGATCCGATACTCTATACGACAGATTATAAAAAACCGATAGATCCCGCAGCGCTGGAAAACTTTCTGAGAGAAGATCATAATTATAAGTACGCAACGCTGGTTCATTGCGATACGCCCAGCGGGATGCTGAACGATGTCGGAGCGCTGTGTCCGGTGCTGAAAAAGTACGGGATTCTGACGGTGGTGGATTCTGTTTCCGCCATGTTCGGGAATCCGCTCCACATGGATGCCTGGGGAATTGATTTCCTCTGCGGCGGTTCTCAGAAAGCACTCTCGGCGCCTCCGGGTCTTACGTTTGTATCTGTCAGCCGGGACGGAAAAAAGGAAATGGATGACAGAAAGACACCAGTGGCTTCTTTTTATGCAAATCTGAAGACCTTTGACGGCTGGTATGAAAAACAGTGGTTTCCTTATACTATGCCGATCAGTGATATTTATGGACTCAGAGCAGCGCTGGATAACCTCAGGGAAGATACAGATCTTTTGGGGCGGCACAGAAGGATTGCAGAGGCGGTGCGGAGAGCGCTTGTAAGATCCGGGCTGGGCCTTCATCTGGAAGACGGATTTTCTGACACAGTATCGGTTTTCGACGTGCCGGAAGGGATGCGGGCAAAGGACATTCTGGATACGATGCTGGAAAATTATCATATTATGCTGGCCGGTTCTTTTGATGTGCTGGCCGGTCAGGTGATCCGCATCGGACACATGGGAAATAATGCCCGGGAGGATAAAATACAGGCAGTTATGCGGGCGCTCGACGGCACATTTGAAAGTCTGGATCATCCTCTTTCCTGTTCGCTTGAGAAGGCCTATCTGGAAAGCCTTGCAGACATGGATTCTGGAAAACAGTAAAGGGGAAAAGATTATTCTGGACGGAAGAAGCGGGGCGTGCTATCCTGATAATACAAAGGAGGGGAAGACAATGCAGATTCATGGATTTCAGACACTGACTCTTCTGGATTATCCGGGCAGAGTGGCGTGTACACTCTTTCTTGGCGGCTGTAATTTCCGCTGTCCCTTCTGTCAGAATTCCGGTCTTGTGCTCTCTCCGGGGAAAGAACCGGTGGTTCCCATGGAAGAGGTGCGAAAAACGCTTCAGAAAAGAAAAAAGGTTCTGGATGGCGTATGCATTACAGGGGGAGAGCCTACACTGGCGCCGGATCTGCCGGAACTGATCCGGGAGATAAAAGAGATGGGGTATCTGGTCAAGCTGGATACCAACGGTTACCGGCCGGAAGTGCTGGGCAGCCTGCTGGAGGAAGGGCTTCTGGATTATGTAGCTATGGATATTAAGTCTTCCCCGGAAGGGTATGCGAAGGCAGCGGGGCTTCCGGGGCTGGATCTTTCCAGGATACAGAGATCTGTGGAATTGCTGATGGAGGGGAAGGTTCCGTATGAGTTCAGGACTACAGTGGCCCGGGAGCTTCACGGGAAGGAAGAGATTCTCTCTATTGGCCGGTGGCTGAAGGGGTGCCGCCGCTATGCGCTGCAGAACTACAGGGAGTCAGAGCAGGTGATTATGCCTGTGTTTTCCGGTTTTTCCAGGGAGCAGCTGGAGAACTTCCGGAAAATGCTGGAGCCCTGGATCGAGCGGGTGGAGATCCGGGGTGTCTGAATCCGGCGGTATGTTCAGGAGACGGGGCGAAACCAGTAGCCGAAGGTCTTTCCGGGAGTTTCCTGTCTGGCAGCGGGCTGAAAGCAGGGGAATCCGAAGGAACCGGCGGCAAATTGTTCCTGGCGGTCGTAGAATCCGGGAACTCCCAGGATGTAACAGAGACCGTCCCGGCCTGATAATTTTCCCATCAGGAGATGGCGGTGGGTATAATAGCCGTGGAGAAGGAAGCGGTTACTGCCCATCAGCCAGCCCTCTTTTCGCAGACGGGGCAGATCTTTAAGATCCAGCTGGACGCAGTCGCAGATGGTATCGTCGGAAAAAGGCGAAATAGAAGGGAAATTCTGCTGCACCTGTATCCAGCGGGGATCCTGTCTCTTATACACATCT
>URYM01000255.1 GCA_900552095.1 uncultured Blautia sp.
ATCTACACGCGTAAGATCGTCGGCAGCGTCAGATGTGTATAAGAGACAGACATAACCCCGTGTCTTGAAGGGAGATATACTTGGGTCACCTCCTTCCTACGGATACTCGCTTGCCATCAAAATAAATCGTGTCACCGATTTTCGCTGTCTGGTCATTTATTTTCACCCCTTTCAGCTTTACTACTCCGTCCTTAACGCCATATAATAATTTTGCGGTCTTACAATCAATACATTCTGCCAGCCACCTAGGAGCCATTATGTCCGTATCTTTGCTTATCGTATATTTCTCAATCATTCTTCGTAAATCACATCCAGTCTTCTTAAAAATGAATATAGAAAAACCACTGCCTCACAATCTGAACAGTGGTTCTAATTTCCTTCAAAATGAATCTTTCCTATTCTTTTTTTCAACGGTTCTCCATCAATCATCCAATGCTCCAACATATCTTCTATGTTCTTATAAATATTAGGATCCTTGTCAAAAATGATTTCTATATTCTCTTTTCCATATTCTCCGCATATACAGGAATTGTTCCCCTGGAAAATATAATATTCCTTTCCTTTATACTGAAAAGAAACATCATTAACGAGAACAAGCTCTACAAATTCTTTTTTCGTCATAAAATATCCTTATTTTCCTCCTTGTCCATTCCTGTCAATTCTATCGTCTCCCGGCTTTTTAATGTACCATCTTCGTTCCATACATATTCATGTTTATGTTCGCCATTTTTTCCATATGGATGATTTTTTAAGTTTCCATGAGGTCCCGTATGAATCTGTTTGTACATCTTTCCCTCTTCATCATAGAAAGTACGGTTTATCTGCTCCGTATCACCTTTTTTCTCCGATGTTTCTATAATCGCATTCTTCTTATATTTTTTGGGAGTAGAAACATGGTCTCTTTTCTTCCAATCATCCGTGACTTTTACGGTTCCATCTTTATTATACTGTACCACACTATATTTATCAACGCGCTTTTTCGCCGCCACTGCCTTCGTGCTCACACTGCGATCAAACCCAACAACTTGCTCCCGATCTCTCCTACGGACCAGACTATTATTCTTTTCTAGATACTGGGTAAGCTGTGTTTCTTTTTCTTTTAATTTTACTGCCGCTTTTTCAAAAGCTTCCTCCTCGCCTGCTTTGTCATACAGAGAACACAACCGTTTCTGCTTGCGGATTTCCCTCTCCATGCTCCGTTGGGTCTGCATCTTCTTATACAGCTTATCATTTTCTTCCATGTCTTTTGTGGGCTGATACCGCTGTCTTGATACTCCCGGAATAAAGGGGACACCATGATGCCCGCAATTAATACCAAACAGTCCATCCGGTTCTCCATAAGAGGATTCTTTCAAGGGGTAAAACGGGATCTGTTTTCCGTGAAGATCTGTCGTGATCCCACGATTATTGTTTCGATCAAAGATTTTCCCCTGATCTTTCGCACATTTCGGACGGGCTCCCGGGTGTTCGCTCACCTGGATTAGTGACAACCCCCTGTCTTTCATCCTGGCAAACATTGCTTCCGTAGCTGTATTCCCCGCTGTTGTCCGCAGAGTCATGGCAACATACGCCTCCGGGGTCCATTCCCTTCCACGTTTATCCACAAACGCCGGAATCCCCTTTTCATTAAATTCCTTGATCGTGCTTTGGATCGCCTGCTGCCGGGATTCTGCCCCAATGATCTGGGCGGTGGCATGTTTTCCCAGAATATCTAAAAATTCCTGCTTATTGGCAATCTCTTCTGCTTTCTCTGCCGTCTGCTGCACCAGTCTCGTATAAGCGTCCCTTGCCATATAAAGCATCGTGGTATTGCATACATTCAGCGAATCTAACGCCTGCTTTTGGATTGCCTGTACTGCTGCCTTTACATTTTCACTCTTTTTCGCAGGTATCGTCTGATCCAGAATTCCTTTCCTTTCAGTCTCATATAAATCCGGCTCAACCCTCTCCATAACGAGGTCAGCAACTTCTTCCAGCATATGCTCCACTGCTGTCCTGCTTAAATCCACCGTCTTTGCAATGATCTTCATGTTTTCCCGGTTCAGTTTCCCGATTTCCGCCAGTTTCTGCATCAGCCATGTATCACTGTCGATCAGCTGGTCATAGTTCCTTACATGCCGGATGATATTCTGCATGATTAGGGTTTCCAGGTCACTATATATCCGTACCCCCGGATCAGAAAATTCCTGTTTTTCTGATTTTTTTAACATAACGCATCATTCTCCTAAAGAAAGATAAAATCCTTTTCTCTGCCTTATGAAGCCCCCTTCTCAGCATGGACCGCTTTCTTTGGCTGTTCCTTTTCCTCTTTGGATGCACCATCCTCCGATTCCTGTTCATCTTCCCCCTCCTGACCATACCAGTCTATACCAGCTCCATTGATCTGACTTTCCTCTGCAATCTCCTGAAGTTCTTTCTCTGCCTCTTGCTCTGAACATTTATTGATCTCCATGATCGCTGTTTTCTTCGATCTTAACCCGGCATTTACCAGCTTCACATTTCTGTCTATGGTTGTATTCGTGTCTTCAATGACTGTCTCTTATACACATCTCCGAGCCCACGAGACCGTACTAGATCTCGT
>URYM01000256.1 GCA_900552095.1 uncultured Blautia sp.
CGAGATCTAGTACGGTCTCGTGGGCTCGGAGATGTGTATAAGAGACAGTCCTGTGGCAGTCAAAGGCACGGAAGGAGAAGCGCCGGTCCGAAGGGCCAATGTTTCTCCTGGCATCCCGCAGCATGCCTTCGGAAATATCAGAGAGAACGATATGGATTCCGGAAGGAATCTGTTCCCGGTTTTCGGTCCAGAGTGTGCCGTTTCCACAGCCCAGTTCCAGCACATCTCTTTTTTCTTCCAGGCCGCACTGCTCAAAGATCCAGGGAAACCAGCCCTGCCTGTTTACAGAAAATTCTTTGTGCAGGCGGATCCGGGCAGAAATGTTGTTGGCATCCTGGTATTGAGTTTTCAGGCTCTTTTCCATGCCGGTCAGATGGATCAGTTCCAGCATATGGCTCCAGTCTACCTGGTGATCCCGCTGCAGTGTGGAGACAGTGTCTTCAATGGCGCTCTCTACCAGCTGCATCTGTTCGATCTTATCCTGGATCAGACGTTTCTGGAGTTTCAGGGCGCTGAGAAGAAGATGGTAATCTGTGTCGCCGATGGTCATTTCCCGGATATCATCCAGGGAAAATCCCAGATACTTCAGAAGCAGGATCTGCTGCAGCCGAGCCAGATCAGAGTCTGTATAGAATCTGGCGCCGGAGGGATTGACATAGGAAGGTTTTAAAATATTTTGTTTATCATAAAATCGGATCGTCCGGATCGAAACGTTGGCCATCCGGGCAAATTCTCCGGAAGAATAATAACCGGGCAGTTTCATGAGGATCGCTCTCCTTTTTTGTTCATTTACCTGTATTTTAACAAGAGTTGCCCGGTTTTGACAAGTGGAACTGTCCATAGGATTTGATTGCAGAAGAAAAACATGGTATGATTAGAAAAATAAGAAGCAAGAGATTATTCAAAATATAGGAGATTATATATGAATCTGGAATTTAAAGAAATTCGTGCGGAGGATGCAAAGGAGATGGTTCCTTTTTATTCTCTGCGGAAGAATAAGACCTGTGACAGTGTTTTTCTGGAAAGCTTTATCTGGCGGGATTTTTATAAGGTGCGCTATGCAATCTGGGAAGGAAAAGCCCTTCTCTGGCTGATGGAATACAAAGGAAAATGCTTTTCTGCCATGCCGCTTTGCCGGGAGGAGGATCTTCCAGAAGCTTTTGCGGCGATTGAGCGCTATTTTAATGAAGAACTGGGGTATCCTCTCGTCATTAATCTGGCAGATGAGTATGCAGTACAGTATCTGAACCTGCCGCCGGAGCGCTATCATGTGGAGGAGCAGGAGGGAAGCGGAGATTATCTGTACAGCGGAGAGGCTATGCGGAAGCTTTCCGGCAGAAAACTGCACAAGAAGAAAAACCGGCTGAATGCTTTTCTGCGGGAATATGAAGGCCGATACGAGTACCGCCCTCTGTGCTGTTCAGATAAGGATTATGTCTGGAAATTCCTGGATCACTGGAGGCTGCAGAAAGGTGAAAATGTGGAAGAGCATCTGGATTTTGAAGTGCAGGGGATCCATGATATTCTGTCCAGCTGTTCCATGCTCAATGTGAGAATGGCAGGAGTATTTATCGACGGCCGGCTGGAGGCATTTACCATCGGAAGTTATAATCCGGTAGAAAATATGGCAGTGATCCATATTGAAAAGGCCAATCCGGAAATGAATGGTCTGTATCAGTTTATTAATCAGCAGTTTCTTGTTCATGAATTTCCGGAAGTGGAGTGGGTGAATCGGGAGGATGATCTGGGGATTGAGGGATTGAGAAAAGCAAAAATGTCCTATAATCCGGCAGATTTTGCCCGGAAATACCTGGTGGAGCAGCTGCTCGACGGGAAACAGGGATACAGCTGGACAAAAGATTTTGGAAATACATCGGCCAAAGAACCTGTCCGCTATCTGGAGGGGGAAGAAAAACAGGAGACCAGAAGTCTGTGGGAAGCGTGTTTTCCCGAGGATTCCCGGGAATTCTGTGATTATTATTACACAGAAAAGATAAAAGATAACCGGATTCTGGCCCGGGAGGAGGAGGGGAAGATCTGTGCAATGGTGCAGAGGAATCCCTATCTTCTTCAGGTGCAGAACCATTCCTGTGAGGCGGATTATCTGGTTGGGGTCGCCACTGCGGAAAATTCCCGGAAGAAAGGCTATATGCGGGGACTTCTGGAGAAAGTTCTGCGGGATATGTACTGGGAAAAAAAGCCGTTTACCTTTTTGATGCCGGCATCAGAGGCGCTTTATACACACTTTGAGTTTCGCTATATCTTCCGTCAGCCGCAGTGGGAACTCACAAGGGGAAAGAATCTCTCTGCCCGGAAACTTCTGGACAATCCTCAGGACTGTGAACAGGCAGCTGCCTGGATGGAGCAGTGGCTGAGAAAACGGTTTGAACTGTACGCCCGGAGAGATGCAGCTTATGTGAGCCGGCTGATAAAAGAACTGGAAAGCGAGGAAGGCTGTCTGGAATTGCTTATGGACGGGGAAGAAACGGCAGGGCTTCGGGCTTTCTGGGGAAGCAGGAAAAGGGAACAGCGCCTTTTATATATGGAAGAAGGATATTACAGGGAGACGAAAGACA
>URYM01000257.1 GCA_900552095.1 uncultured Blautia sp.
CGTAAGATCGTCGGCAGCGTCAGATGTGTATAAGAGACAGGCATAGCGCTCCGGGCATACCTGCGCGCCTCCTCCTTTTTCCCTGCCCCCAGGCACTGCCCCACCCGGATCTGGCCGCCCATTCTGGGAAAAGCCGCAAGCCCGCGGGAAAGCCAGAGATACATTCCGGCTACCCCTACCGCCGCCACCGCATCACTGGAAAGCCTTCCCACCCAGATCATGTCTGTCAGATTATACGCCATCTGGATCAGAGAAGTTCCCATAATCGGCAGGGACAGTTTTACAAGCGCTCCCGTGATCGGTCCTTCCAGCAGCTCCACATTCCCGTTTCCGCTCATTTCTTCACCTTCCTCTCCTTTTTCTGACAGCATACCATATTTTTCTCCTCATTTCCGTCACTTATTTAACTGCCGTGTACCATTGGAAAACGGATGCCAATTTTGAAAATTGGCATCCGTTTACAGGATTCTTTTTACATTGTATACAGTGTGCTGATAATCCCTGTGAGCGCCACCGCCAGGAACAGGATACCGCCGATCAGAATCCCCACCCGGGGACCTTTCTCAATAATACACTTCCTGTCATTATCCCAGTAGAGCGTCTGCTCTGCCCCCACTTTGAAGGAATTCGGTGTGCTGGCGCTGTAATTGCTCCGCATCGTCCGCTCCTCCCCCTTCCACTCGTATTTCAGTATGGGGTAGTAAGAAGCATTGGGTTTTAACATTTTCTTTTTCTGTCCCTGCTCAAATTTCAGTACGTCCGCGATCACCGCATGCACTGGAGTCACATGGCGTCTCTTATCACTGATATACTTCCAGATCATAGACACTCCCACCAGCAGCAGAAGCGCCACCAGCACAACAGAGGAAGCCATCATCCCCCACCGGCGCTGTACCAGAGGCATTGCAGCCACAAGAGCTCCTCCCAGAATCACCATCCACGGACCGAATACCGGTGTATTCCCGCCCTCATAAATGGTAAACTGATTTCTCTGCACCCGATCCCGCAGAAGGAGAACTTTCTCTCCTTCTCTGTATTCACTGACACTGCGGATCGTGCACTGGCTCTTATGACCATTTTCCAGGTACTCCACACGGATCTCAAAATAATTCTGGATCAGATTCCCGTCGGAATCCTTTTTGTCCACATGTTTTGTACGAAGAACGGTGCCTTCCAGCACATTCCCCGCCCTTTTGATCCGAATCTGATTCCTCAGTGACGTGGTTCCGATCACGAAGATCACCACGCCGAATACAATAAGAAAAAGGTCTTCCAAGCTCAGTCCGTCAAACATCCTACAGTCTCCTTATCTTTTTTCTTACAGATTCTCTTTGAAGAAATTCTCGATTGCTGCGATTGCCTCAGCCTCATCCTCGCCGTCTGCCTCAACAGTAACCTCTGCACCTTTTTTTACACCCAGGCTCATGATCATCATCAGCTGGGTAGCGGAAACGGTTTTTCCCTCTTTGGTGATTGTGATCTTGCTGCTGAATTTCTTAGCCTCTTTTGCCAGCATTCCAGCCGGTCTTGCATGCAGTCCCAGTTCATCGTTGATTACGTAGCTAAAAGATTTCATAGTGTTTTCTCCTTTTATTAAAATATAATCTTATCTCCGAAGCAGATCTTATCTCCCCGGATGCACTCTCCAAAAGAAGTGATCACCGGATAAGATGCCTTCTCTTCCTCCGTGGGCGATCTGTGATACCAGACTCCCACAAAGCCATTGTCCGCAGCTCCGATCACATCCTTTTTCAGGCTGTCCCCGACAAAGGCACACTGAGAAGGATCCCCTCCCGCTTTTTCTGCACAGAGGGCAAAAAACCGTTCTGAAGGTTTCTCCGCACCTGCTTCTTCGCTTGTTACAATCCAGTCTATATAGGGAGCCAGCCCCAGTTTTTCCAGCTTTTCATACTGAATATATGCCGTCATGTCTGTGCCGATCCCAATCCCCACTCCTTTGGCCTTCAACGCCTGCATCAGCTGCACGGCTCCTTCCTCCGGCCGGGAAAAAGCGATCAGATTGTCCCAATACCTATGATACATCATTTTGGCGTGAGGATAAAGAGGTTTCTTCAAAATTTCCAAAATACATTGGATCCGGATCAGCCGGTTATGCGTGGCGGCGCAGTCCATGCCAATCCGTTCCTCTACAACTTTTCGTGCCTGCCGGAATGCCTGCATAAAGGTTTCCGCGCTGACCTGAAGATTATTTTCCGCATATGATGTCAGCGCCTTCATTCCCGCTTCGTTCCCCTGGTCGTAACTGTAAAGTGTATTGTCAATATCGAAAAATACCGCTTTCATCTTCTCTCCTTCCCGCCCGGTCTATTTTCCCTGACCGTAATAAGCGTTGGCGCCGTGCTTTCTGTAGTAATGCTTGTCCTGAAGCTCCTGGGGCGCAGGCTGCACCTTCGGATTGATCAGTTCACAGCGGGCTGCCATCTTGGCCACCTCTTCCAGCACAACTGCATTGTGAACCGCCTCATGGCCGTCTTTTCCCCAGGTAAAAGGACCATGATTTTTACACAGAACCTGTCTCTTATACACATCTGACGCTGCCGACGATCTTAC
>URYM01000258.1 GCA_900552095.1 uncultured Blautia sp.
CGTCGGCAGCGTCAGATGTGTATAAGAGACAGACCATAAGGATTATTTCCGGTCTGCTTTCCGCCACGGGCGGGGACGTCTGGGTGGACGGAAAGCGGGTGGGAAAAGATATCCAGGTGCTGAAAAACCATATCGGATTTGTGCCCGATTTTTTCGGAGTTTACGACAATCTGACGGTGATGGAGTATCTGGAGTTTTATGGAGCCGCCTATCAGATTCCGGTGCGGGAACAGAAAAAAAGAGCCGGGGAAGTGCTGGATCTGGTGAATCTAAAAGATGTGGAAGAACGTTTTGTGGAGGCTCTTTCCCGTGGAATGCAGCAGAAACTCTGCGTGGCCCGGGCGCTTTTACATAAGCCGCCCCTGCTGGTGATGGATGAGCCGGCTTCCGGTCTGGATCCCCGCACCAGACGGGAATTTAAGGATATGTTAAAGCAGCTTCGGCAGATGGGCTATACGATTCTGATCAGTTCCCATATTCTCTCAGAACTGGCAGATATGTGTACCGGTATCGGCATTATCAACAAAGGGAAAATGGTTCTGCAGGGGGATATTGAAGAAATCCTTCTGTCCATTGACAGTTCCAATCCGATTCTGATTACCGTATATAAAAATCTTCAGGAAGCGGTTGAACTGTTACAACGCCATCCGCTGGTGAGCCGGGTATCCATAGACGGAAACGTGATTTCCGTGCTGTTTTCCGGTAATAAGGAGGAGGAGGCCGGGCTTCTGAATCAGCTGATCGGCGCCGGGGTTATGCTGACCTCTTTCGGCAGAGAACATGGAAGTCTGGAATCTGTATTCTTCGCCATGACAGAGGCAGAAAAGGAGGTGAAAATCTATGAACCTGAGATCTATGAATCTGAATCCGGTTTTTCAGACTGAGGTGCGGAGAAATTCCAGGTCAGTGAGAATATCCTGGATTGTTTTCGGAGGGAATCTTCTTCTGGCAGTGATTGCAGCAATCTGTTTTTTCGGTGCCGGAGATTTCAGGGGGTATGTGAATGCGCGGCAGTATCTGATCCCCATCCGCTGTCATATGCTGATGTGCTACGCTCTGTTTTTTATGGAATGCCTTCTGATCCCGGGAATTGCCGGAGGTTCCATTGCGGGGGAGCGGGAGAGGCGAACCCTGGATATTATGCTGACGACCCGTTTAAATCCATGGAAGATTATTGTGGGAAAACTGGAAGCTTCTTTAAGTCTGGTATTTCTCCTGGCTTTTTCAGCTCTTCCGTCGATGGGAATGGTGATGATCTTCGGGGGTGTGGGGTATAAAGCTCTGTTTCTGGAAGTGATTTTTCTCGTGGTGTCAGGGATTTTTATAGGCAGCATCGGGATTTTCTGTTCGGCACTCTGTCAGAAGACGAATATGGCTACGATCCTGTCCTACCTGTTTACGATTCTACTGGTGGTGGGAACGCTGGCAGCGCTGGTGCTGTTTTACTTTATTCAGGTGATCCGGATGGAGAACAGCGGTTCTTATTATGAAGTTACCATCGGGCCGCTGATCTATCTTTTGCTGCTGAATCCGCTGATTCCGTACTACGGGCTGATTACCAGTCAGCTGGGGAACGGTTTTGAACTGCAGGAAATCGCCGGAGCTTTTGGGGATTATGGAAACTCCTGGGGCGTCGATCACATGATCGGTCTGGGAATCGCGGCTCAGCTCTTTCTTTCACTGCTGCTTCTGGTGGCGGCTGCCCGGGGGCTTATGCGGAGAAGATAGGGCGGCGTTCACGCAGCTGTTCCAGAACGGAATAGGGGATTCTCAGATTGCCCCGTCCGGTTCCCAGGGAAATCTCCGGTTTATTATCCCCGTGAAAATCCGAACCGCCGGAAGGGACGAGATCATAGTCCCGGGCCAGCTGACGGGAGAGACGTTCTTCCTCTCGGCTGTTGGAAGAATAGAACACTTCCACTCCGTCCAGTCCGGCTTTCCGCAGACGGGAAAAGAGAAGGCGCAGCTGTTCCTGGCCGAGCCCATAGAGCAGGGGATGGGCCAGAACGGCAATGCCGCCGCTTTGGTGGATCAGCTCGATGGCCTGCCAGGGAGTTACCTTTTCTCTGGGTACAAAACAGGGAGCGTGGTCTCCCAGATAGCGGGGAAAAGCTTCCCTGACAGAAGAGACATAGCCGTGTTCCATAAGATACCGGGCAAAATGAGCCCGGGTCCACACACAGTCCGGGAAGGCGTCCGCCATTGCTTTCCAGGAGACAGAAATGCCGGCCTGCTGCAGCAGGCCGATTATTTTTTCATTTCTCCGGTCTCTGGAAGACTGGAATTCTTTCAGAGCTTCCAGAAAGTAAGCATCGCAGGGGTTGATATGAAGTCCTACGATGTGGACATCCCGATTCTGGCAGCTGGTGGAGAATTCAATCCCGGGAATAATTTCCACCCCCAGCTTTTTCCCTGCCTCCAGAGCTTCGGAGATACCGGACACCGTATCGTGATCGGTGAGTGCTATGGCCCGCAGACCCTTTTGGGCGGCCAGGGATGTTACCTGGGCGGGAGAGAGGGTTCCGTCAGAGCAGCTGGAATGTACGTGCAGATCGATGAAGTCCATGACA
>URYM01000259.1 GCA_900552095.1 uncultured Blautia sp.
TACGAGATCTAGTACGGTCTCGTGGGCTCGGAGATGTGTATAAGAGACAGGACGCTGTTTGACAGTGAAAAAGGGATCAATCTCCCGCCGCAGAAGCGCAGGGTGGGCTATCTTTTCCAGAACTATGCGCTTTTTCCCCATATGACGGTGGAAAAAAATATTCTCTGCGGCCTTTCGGCAGAGAAAGACAGGAAAAAGCGCCGGGAGAAAATGCAGGAGGCGGCAGAACTTTTTCAGATTGAGCCATTTCTGAAGAAGTATCCGGGAGAATTAAGCGGAGGGCAGCAGCAGAGGACAGCGCTGGCCCGGATCCTGGTAAGTGAGCCGGAGCTGCTTCTTCTGGACGAACCGTTCAGTGCTCTGGATGCCTATCTGCGGGATCAGCTTCAGATCCAGGTGCGGGAACTGCTGGAACATTTTGGACGGGATACAGTTCTGGTGAGCCACAGCCGGGATGAGGTGTATCAGCTGTGCAGCGGGCTGGCTCTTCTGGAACAGGGGCAGATCCTGGAATGCGGGGAGACGAAAGCTGTTTTTCAAAATCCGGGAAGCCGGACGGGAGCGGTGCTTACCGGGTGCAAGAATATTGCGGCGGCCAGAAAAACCGGGAAATATGAGGTGGAAGTGCCGGAGTGGGGCGTGCGGTTTGACACGGCCCGGCCGGTGGAAGATAACCTGGTGGCGGTGGGCGTGCGGGCGCATCATTTCTCGCCCGGTGAGGGGGAAAACAGCTATCCGGTTGTCTGCTCCGGGAAGATGGAGGGACCCTTTGAGACTACCGTACTCTTTCAATATGGAGAAAAAGAGAGGGAAACAGGGAAACTATGGTGGAGAATTTCGGGAGAACAGAGGGCGGAGAAGCTGCCGGAGCGTCTTGGCGTGGCGGCAGAACATATCCTTCTTCTGTATCATTAAAATAGCAGGAGGAAACATGGGAAAGATTTTGGCAGTCTGCATCAGTGAAAAAAAAGGAACGCTGAAAAAAGAGGTGGGAGAAGCGCGCCTGATCGAGAACTTCGGGCTGGAGGGCGATGCCCACGGTGGAACCTGGCACCGCCAGGTAAGTCTGCTTTCGGCAGAGAAAATTGAAGAATTCAGGAAGAAAGTTCCGGTAGAGTACGGAGCTTTCGGTGAGAACCTGGTGGCGGAGGGATTTGATTTTGGAACACTTCCGGTGGGAAGCCGTTTTGCGGTAGGCGAGGCAGTTCTTGAGATGACGCAGGTGGGAAAAGAGTGCCACAGCGATTGCAATATAAAGCAGCAGACCGGAGAATGTATTATGCCGAGGGAAGGGGTATTTGCCCGGGTATTGAAGGGCGGAAGGGTGAGGAAGGGAGAGAAACTTACCCTGCTTCCCTTTCCCGAAGACCTCCCCCTCCGCGCTACGGTTATCACTCTTTCAGACAAGGGAAGCCGGGGAGAGCGGGAGGATAAATCCGGTCCGCTTGCGGCAAAACTCCTGGAAGAGGCAGGCTTTCGGGTGGAAGAGCGTCTCCTTCTGCCGGACGGGATCTCTCCGTTGAAAGGAGAGCTGATCCGGCTGGCAGACCGGAGGCAGATGGATCTGATCCTTACCACAGGGGGGACAGGATTTTCGCCCACCGATGTGACGCCGGAGGCAACGCTGGCGGCTGCAGACAGGAATGCGCCCGGAATTGCGGAAGCGATGCGGGCCTATAGTTTATTGATTACGCCGCGGGCCATGCTTTCACGGGGAGTGAGCGTACTGCGCAAAGGGACGCTTATCGTCAATCTGCCGGGGAGTCCCAAAGCGGTGGAAGAGAGTCTTACGTATATTCTGCCGGTGCTGGAGCACGGAATCCGACTGGCAAAAGGGCGTGCCGGGGAGTGTGCCCGGACGGACAGGCAGGGAGGAAAATAAAATGAAATTAATCAGGACAGAAGAAGCGAAAGGGCATGTGCTGTGCCATGATATTACCCAGATTATCCGAGGGGTGACCAAGGAAGCGCGTTTCCGAAAAGGTCATGTGGTGACGGCGGAAGATATTCCGGTGCTCTTAAGCCTGGGAAAAGATCATCTGTATGTCTGGGAAAAAGATGATACGGTATACCATGAAAATGAGGCGGCCGGTATTCTGCGGGACGTCTGCATGGGGGAACATATGAGGGCGTCGGAAGTGAAGGAAGGGAAGATCGAACTGACGGCTGCCTGTGACGGCCTGTTTCGGGTAGATGTG
This sequence comes from uncultured Blautia sp., assembly GCA_900552095.1. GTDB lineage: Bacteria > Bacillota > Clostridia > Lachnospirales > Lachnospiraceae > Egerieimonas. The sequence continues at coordinate 2,199 of URYM01000259.1, forward strand.
GAACGGCTGAACCGGATCAACGGGATTGATCAGATCATGATCGCCACCCGTCATACCAATACGCCGGTGAAACAGGGAGAGAAACTTCTGGGAACCCGTGTGATCCCGCTGGTGATAAAAAAGGAAAAAATGGAAGTGTACATTTTCTGGACATTTTCCTGCTGCTCAGTACGAGCACTGCACCAATGGTCAAAAGCATAAAGGCACCGGATAATACCAACAGAAGTTTCCATATCCCCATATAGATACCAAGAATTAAAATTGCCAGACTGTCGCCATACCCTAACTTCTCCCCTGTAACTCTGCTTATAAAAAGGAAAAGAATGCCAATTGCAATTCCCCCTCCCAGAATCCATGCATTCTCTTGTTC
>URYM01000260.1 GCA_900552095.1 uncultured Blautia sp.
ACGAGATCTAGTACGGTCTCGTGGGCTCGGAGATGTGTATAAGAGACAGGTCATGAAGCTGGGAGATTCCGGCCGGAATATGAATGTGGAGACTGTTCCCACCGGAGCGCTCAGTCTGGATATAGCACTTGGACTGGGAGGTGTGCCGAGGGGGAGAATCGTGGAAATCTACGGACCTGAATCCAGTGGTAAGACTACGGTAGCCCTTCACATGGTAGCGGAGGTGCAGAAGAGAGGCGGCATTGCCGGGTTTATTGATGCGGAACATGCGCTGGATCCGGTTTATGCGGGAAATATCGGAGTAGATATTGACAATCTTTATATTTCTCAGCCGGACAGCGGAGAGCAGGCACTGGAGATCACAGAGATGATGGTGCGTTCCGGAGCTCTTGATATTGTGATCATTGACTCGGTGGCGGCGCTGGTTCCCAAGGCGGAGATCGAGGGAGATATGGGAGATTCTCATGTGGGCCTGCAGGCCCGGCTGATGTCTCAGGCGTTGAGAAAGCTGACCTCTGTGATCAGCAAATCCAACTGTGTGGTTATTTTTATTAATCAGCTTCGGGAAAAAGTAGGTGTGATGTTTGGAAATCCGGAGACCACTACCGGAGGAAGAGCGCTGAAGTTTTACGCTTCTGTCCGTATGGATGTGCGCAGAATCGAGACTTTAAAGCAGAGCGGAGAGGTTGTGGGAAACCGGGTGCGTGTTAAGGTTGTGAAAAACAAGATCGCGCCGCCGTTCCGTGAAGCAGAATTTGACATTATGTTTGGAAAAGGCATTTCACGGGAGGGAGATGTTCTGGATCTGGCTGCAAATCTGGGAATTATCCAGAAGAGCGGCGCCTGGTTTGCCTATAACAGTATAAAAATTGGTCAGGGCCGGGAAAATGCCAAGGGTTATCTGAAGGAGCATCCGGAAGTTATGGCGGAAGCGGAGGCGAAAGTGCGGGAGCACTACGGTTTGCAGACGGATGCGTCAGTGGATCAGAAGGGAGCCGGACAGCCGGAGCAGGAGGTTCTGGACCTGGGAGCAGATAAATGATAATCACCAGCCTGATGCCGGTTACGAAGCAGAAAACAGAAGTGGAGATTGACGGACAGTTTGCCTTTGTGCTTTACAGGGGCGAGCTGTCTCGTTTTAAACTTCGGGAGCAGGAGGAGATTCCCGCTTCGGTTTACCGGGAGATTACAGAAGAAATTCTTCCCAGGCGGGCAAAACTGCGGGCAATGCATCTTCTGACCCGGAGGGATTATACGGAACAGGAGATACGGCAGAGACTCAGAAAGGGGAAATATCCGGAAGAGGTCATAGAGGAAGCGGTCTCTTATGTGAAGGCCTATCACTATGTGGATGATGAAAGTTATGCCAGGCGTTATGTGGAACAGTACCGGGATAAGAAAGGTGTACGGAAAATCAGGATGGAACTCTCAGGGAGAGGGATCTCCAGAGAAGTGACTGACCGGGTGCTGGAGGAAGAGCGTCCTTCGGAGCGGGAGATTATCCGGGAACTGGTCAGAAAAAAGTGGCCGGCAGAAGGCAGAGCTACAGAGAAGGATTTTCAGAGAATGTACGGATTTCTGGGACGCCGGGGGTTTGGATCAGAGGATATCCTGGCTGTACTGAGAGAACTGCAGAGAGATTCCGGGGAGTTTTAATCTTGACGTTTTTTACAAAACAGAGAGTATTTGATTGACAAAATTATCAAATCAGTATAAAATTATACTGTTGTATGGCACAATGAAAACTAAATAAGGAGGTGCTCCTGTAGCAATGGAAATTATAATTACAATTGCTGCTGTATTAGTCGCACTGCTTATTGCAGTTCCTGTTACCACCAAGGTAGCTGTGGCCAAGAAAGCGAAGCAGGATGCTGAGAAGATTGGCACAGCAGAGGAGAAGGCGCGCAACATCATAGATGAAGCACTGAAAACGGCCGAAACGAAGAAACGAGAAGCCCTTTTGGAAGCCAAAGAAGAGTCTCTGAAGACCAAAAATGAGTTGGAACGAGAGACCCGGGAACGGAGAAGCGAGCTGCAGAAATACGAGAAACGTGTTCTCTCCAAAGAGGAGGCGGTGGATCGCAAAGCAGACGCCATCGAGCGCAGAGAAGCGGATTGTACAGCAAAGGAAACAGAGTTAAGGAAAAAAGAGAAAAAGGTTGACGAATTACACGATCGGGGAGTACAGGAACTGGAAAGAATTTCCGGTTTGACCTCCGAACAGGCAAAAGAATATCTGTTAAAGACCGTAGAAGACGAAGTAAAGATTGATACGGCCAAGCTCTACAAGGAACTTGAGAGCAAGGCAAAGGAAGAAGCAGGCAGAAAGGCAAAAGAATATGTGGTAACGGCGATTCAGAAATGTGCGGTAGACCACGTATCGGAAGCTACCATTTCTGTTGTACAGCTGCCCAGCGATGAGATGAAAGGACGTATCATTGGACGAGAGGGACGAAATATTCGTACTCTGGAGACACTGACCGGGGTGGATCTGATTATCGACGATACACCGGAGGCAGTAGTACCTGTCTCTTATACACATCTGACGCTGCCGACGATCTTACG
>URYM01000261.1 GCA_900552095.1 uncultured Blautia sp.
GAGATCTAGTACGGTCTCGTGGGCTCGGAGATGTGTATAAGAGACAGGTGCAGGTTATTGAGCACGCTGCGCTTGGCACAGCTCCACAGGGGTGCGATAAGAAGCTCCCGCGGGCCGTCCCCGGTTACCCGGTGGATCACAAGATCCGGGCGCAGATGTTCCAGACAGCTGATGACAAGATCGAGGTAAGCGTCCCTTGATAAGAGCTGAAACAGACCCTTTTCGTAATCGGAAGCCAGATCCGTTCCCCGGAGTACATGGAGAAGCTGGAGTTTGATACCGTTTACAGGAAGCGCGTTTATCGCGTCCATGGTCTGAAGAACTTCTTTTTCCGATTCGCCGGGAAGTCCCAGGATCGTATGGACGATAGTCTCCAGGTTCCTTTTGGAAAGTTCTTCCACTGCCTGCAGAAAGCAGGAGAAAGGGTAACCGCGCCGGATATAGCGGGCGGTACGATCGTGGATCGTCTGCAGACCCAGCTCGACCCAGACGGGCTTGACCTGATTACATTCTTCCAGAAGATCCAGGATCCGGGGAGAGAGACAGTCCGGTCTGGTTGCGACAGAGAGCGCGCAGACCTCCGGATCGGCAAGCGCAGCCAGATAAGCGCTTCGCAGATGTTCCTCAGGGCCGTAAGTGTTGGTGTAGGCCTGGAAATAAGCAATGAAACGGTGTACCGGCCGTTTCCGGCAGATGAGAGCTTTCTGGGCGGCCAGTTGTTCCGGAATAGAGAGATGCCGGTCGCCGGCGAATTCACCGCTCCCACCGGCACTGCAGAAAATGCAGCCTCTGGTTCCCAGCGTGCCGTCCCGATTGGGACAGGTGCAGCCTGCGTCCAGAGAAAGTTTATATACCTTTTCCTGAAAACGCTCCCGGAGCATGCGGTCCAGGGCGTAATATGGTTTGTCATCAGTCATAGAATGATCCTTTCTATAGGACTATCATACCATCACACAGGGTTTTCTTCAACATCCAGCTTCAATTTCTCCAGAATCTGTTTTTTGTAAGCCAGAAATTCAGGGGTCAGATTAAAATCTTCTCTGCGGGGTTTAGGTTCCCGGATCCTGATTTCAGCGGTGATCTGTCCCGGGGTTCCGGTCAGCAGACAGATGCGGTCGGAGAGCAGGATTGCCTCGTCGATATCGTGGGTGATGAAAATGGTGGAAAGCCGGATCTCCTCCATTACCTTCAGGTACCAGCGGTGCATGCTGCTCTTGGTGATGGTGTCCAGGGCGGAAAATGGTTCGTCGAGAAGAGCCAGTCCCTGGGAGAACAGGTACGTTCGGAGAAGTGCGGCTCTCTGGCGCATACCTCCGGAAAGCTGGCGGGGATATTTTTTCTCTGTTCCCGCCAGGCCGAACGGGGTAAAATACGGGCGGACTTTTTCCCGGGCCGCTTTTTTCTTCTCGCCTTTTAGAATAAGCGGAAGGGCAACATTGTCTTCGATCGTGCGGTAGGGAAGCAGAAGATCCTTCTGCAGCATGTAACTGATCTTTCCGGGGGTTCCGGTTATTTCTTCTCCATCCAGAAAGATCCGGCCTTCATCTGGGGGGAGAAGGCCGGAGATCAGATTGAACAGGGTAGTTTTACCCGAGCCGGAGACACCCAGGAGAGATACCAGCTCGTGCTCTCCTACTTCAAGGGAAATATCTTTGAGAACCTGATGTTCTCCGAATTTTTTACTTAAATGAACTGCTTTCAGGTGTGCCATAACAATCCTTCCTAAGAGAGATAATCGTTGGAAAAACCGATGTTTTTCGCAAGGGACCCGCCGTCCACCAGATTATTTTCATTCAGCCATTCATAAAAAGCATTCCAGCGGTCAGGATCTATGTAACCCCACTGGCTGACATCAGCTTTATACTCTTCTGAGAGCCATTTCTGGCTGGCCAGAGTCAGTTCCGGATCAAGTTCCGGAGCTGCGGAAAGCAGGATTTCAGCTGCTTGTTCGGGATCGGCGATGGCATCTTCGTATCCTTTTTTCAGAGCGCCGAGGAAGGCTTTTGCCGTATCGGGATGCTCAGAGAGAAAATGGTTATTGCTGATCACCACCGGAGTGTAGTAGTCAAAGACGGGATTGATATCCCGGAAGGCGAAATAATCGGTCTTCAGACCGGCCACTTCTGTCGCTACACCGGCCCATCCATAGAAGATCCAGATGGCATCCACAGAGCGGCTGGTGAGGGCGGAGACTTCATCAGTTACAGTGCTGGGAACCAGTTCGACTTTGGAAAAATCTCCTCCGTCGCTTTCCACCACATTTTTCAGCATAGCTTTTTCCACCGGGGCGTCCCAGGTTGCATATTTTTTCCCTTCCAGTCCCTTTGGGGTGTCCATGCCTTCGCCCTCTCTGGAAATGATACCGGAAGTATTGTGCTGTACCAGGGCGGCGACGGCTGTGATGGGAAGCGCATTTTCCCCGGCCAGGGCAGGAGCCATGGTATCCTGAAAAGAAACGCCGAAGTCAGCTTTTCCCGAGGCGACCAGGGCTTCCGCACCGTCTTCCGGAGGCTGAACAATCTCGACTTCCAGTCCGGCCTCCTCAAAATACCCTTTTTCC
>URYM01000262.1 GCA_900552095.1 uncultured Blautia sp.
TCTACACGCGTAAGATCGTCGGCAGCGTCAGATGTGTATAAGAGACAGGCACAAAAATGATAAAATGCTCCCAGCATTCCCGCGTCATTTTTATGCCGTGCAAATTCCAGCCGGGTCTTTTCTGCCATGCTTGCCACAAGATTTTTTTTAAGCGCTGTCTCAATCCTCTCCTTCAGATACGCTTCCTGAGCCATAATCCCGCCGCCCAGTACGACCACTTCAGGATTGATGACAAAGCAGATATTTGCGATTCCTCTGCCCAGCACCTCTGCCATCTCATCGATCGCCTCCACGCAGATCTTATCCCCTTTCTCTGCCCCGTCAAAGACGGCGATGCCGTCCCACTTCTCTTCGGTTTCCCCCTTGCGGGCGGCCACCTTCTTTGTGAGAATACTGGCAGCTCCCAGCGTCTGAAAATCACTGCCGTCCATATGCATATATCCCACTTCACAGGCACTGTTGCTGTATCCGTGAAACACCTTCCCGTCGATCAGAATACAGCCGCCGATGCCTGTGCCAATCGTCAGACAGAGAGCCGGAGAAGCTCCTTTTGCTGCTCCTGAAATACTTTCCGCCAGACCGGCACAGTTTACATCATTTTCCACCTCACAGGGAAGGGAAAAGCGTCTCTCCAGCACTTCTTTAAACCGGGTTCCTGCATAATCGGGGATCAGAGGAGCCGCATAAAAAATTTCCCCTCTCTCCACATCCACCATTCCCGCCGTAGAAATGCAGATCCCGGAAGGATTCCACTCTTCCCGCAACTGTTCTGCCACTGCAGTCACCTTCTCCAGAATAGCCGAACCGCCCTTCCAGGCTTCCGTATCCATCTTCTCCTTTTTCTGAATCCTTCCGTCTTCAGAGATGATACCATATTTAATGGCAGTACCGCCAATATCTATACTTATATAATTTTTCAACTTGCCACCTCTTTCTTTCATCCCAGCAGCAGCCTTCCTTCAACAAGACTCACTCAAGAACCTGTGCAAAAGATTTCGTGATCAGCTGCGGTCTGGTAATAATAGACCCCACAACCACACTGTAGCACCCCAGCTCAATCACCCGCTTTGCTTTTTCCGGAGTGTTGATATTTCCCTCCGCAATCACCGGATGCTTTGCTTTGGCAAGGATCTCACGGATAATCTCAAAATCATTATTTTCAATCTTCAGATGCCGGCTCTGATCCGTATATCCCACAAGAGTCGTACCTATAAAATCAAACCCCAGTTCATCTGCATGGAGCGCTTCCTCCACAGTGGAACAGTCCGCCATAAAAAGCTGTTCCGGATATTTTTCTTTTACCTCCCGGAAAAACTCATCCAGGGTTTTTCCGCCAGGACGAAGGGCACTGGTGGCATCCAGAGCAATAATCTCCGGTTTTACCTCCATCAGTTCCTCAATCTCTTTCATTGTGGGCGTGATATAAATTTTGCTGTCTTCATAATCCCTTTTTACAATCCCGATCACCGGAAGATCCACCTGCGTTTTAATCTCGGCAATATCTTCCTTCGTGTTTGCGCGGATCCCTCTGGCGCCTCCCTCTGCCGCTGCCCTGGCCATTCTTCCCATAATAAAAGAAGAATGTAGCGGTTCGTGCGGCAGCGCCTGGCAGGAAACGATCAGTTTTCCTTTTACCTGCAATACTTTTTCATCCATAATCTTTCCCTCTCCTTCTTGATTTCTGATTTTTTAATATAGTTTTTCTACAACTGCTCTCGTTGTTTTCCGCCTGTTTTCCTCACATTCCTTTTGATTTTTATAATAGTACTCCTGATAAAGCACATCGATCAGGTAAAGCTGCCCCATCCTCACAGCCATAGAACCTCCATCCAGCGGAGATTCATTTGCACCGCAAAGCAGTGTCGCATCACTGTAAACGGTCAGCGGCGATTTTCTGAACCGGGTAATGCAGGCAATCCCTGCCCCTGCTTTCTTCGCTTCCTGAGCCACATGAATGCTGTCTTTTGTCGCACCGGAATAAGAAATAATGATAATCAGATCCTCCTTTGTGGCAGTCGCAGCTGCCATAGACTGCATATGCGGATCTGTGATACAGGAAACTTTCCCGGTGATACGCAAAAATTTATTTCTTGCCTCTTCCGCAATCAAAAGACTGTCTCCAATTCCAAAGAAGAAAACTCTGCGCGCTGCCTCGATCATGGCAACTGTTTTTTCGATCACTTTCTGATCCAGAAGTTTATAAGATTCCCGGATTGCACTCATATGAATCTGCATAAGCTGTTCCGGCAGTTCAACCGCTTCCTTTTCTCCCCCCCTGTCTTCCTCCTTCTTTGATGCCAGACTCAGGGAAAGCTGCATCTTAAATTCCTGATACCCCTGAAGCTCCATCGTTCTGCAGAAGCGGTACACGCTGGTATCCCCCACCTCACAGGCATCTGCCAGATCTGTAATTGACATATAGGGGATTTTTTCCTGATTGCAGACAACGTAATCTGCCACCTTCTTTTCAGCCTGTCTCTTATACACATCTCCGAGCCCACGA
>URYM01000263.1 GCA_900552095.1 uncultured Blautia sp.
TCTACACGCGTAAGATCGTCGGCAGCGTCAGATGTGTATAAGAGACAGAATTAAGTGTTGACATTAAAGAGAAAAACATGAATAATGTGGATATGGATGTCCTGAGCATGGGAATGACCAACGACTATGAGGTGGCAGTGGAAGAAGGCGCCACAATGGTTCGGGTCGGAACCGGTATCTTCGGAGAGCGGGATTATTCCACAAGATAAGAATAGGAGAATAAAAAATGAATGTTTTTGATAAGTTTTTAAATGCGATTCGTCTGAATGATGATTTTGATGAGGATGATGAATACTTTGAGGATGAACCCGTAGAGGAGACTCCCAAAAAGACAAAGGAAAAGAAAAGTTTTTTTGCAAAAAAACAGGATTTTGAAGATGATCTGGACGATCTGGATGACTTTGATGATCTGGACGACGATTATTTGGATGTTTCCAAAAAGCTGGATTCCAAACCTGTTTCCAGTGCCAAGACATCCAAACCGGCGAAATCCTCTTCCAAGATCACACCGATCCGTACGAAAAAGACAGGAGGTTCTCTTCCCATGGAAGTATGTGTGATCAAACCGACGAAAATGGATGATACCCGCGAGATTGCAGACAGTCTGATCGATCACTGTACAGTTGTTCTGAATCTGGAAGGCATTGATGTGGAAGTTGCTCAGAGGATTATTGATTTTGCCTCCGGTGCCTGCTATTCCATCGGCGGCAGCCTGCAGAAAGTATCCGGTTATATCTTTATCCTTACACCGGACAATGTGGAGCTTTCCGGTGATTTTCAGAAGATTCTCAACGGTTTCGACGTTCCCTCCATTCGCACGGAGTTTTAAGGGATGGAGCAGGATGACAGCTTTCGGAAACGGATCCTGGAACTGGCGCGGACTGCTTACTACCAGGAATATCCTGTTTTTTCCGATTTTATGGATCTTCATCAACTTCATATCCTGCATAGTATTTCCAAAAAGGAGCTGGGGGTAACTCTCCGCCTTTTTGGAGGCTATGAGCTGGCTGAACGCCAAATGGCATCCTTTCTTCCGGATGCTTTTTCTTATGAAACAGAATTTCCCATGAAATGTCTTCATGTAAAGCCGCTTGCCTTAAAATATGCGGAAACGCTGACCCACAGAGATTTTCTGGGAGCAGTGTTAAATCTGGGGGTACAGCGGAGCAAAATCGGCGATCTTGTGGTCCGGGAGAATCAGGCCTGGATCTTTGCATCTGAGGGGATTGCTCCTTTTCTGGCTGGGGAACTCTGCCAGATTCGTCATACAGCGGTGAAGACGGAGGTTTTGGATCACTGGGAATCTTTTCCGGGGCCTGAGCTGGAGGAAATCCGGGGAACGGTAGCTTCTGTACGGCTGGACACAGTGATTGCCCTGGCATTTTCTTCCTCAAGAAGCAGTCTGACCGGCCTGATCGAGGGAGGAAAGGTGTGTGTAAATGGAGTGTATATCACATCTAACGGTTATAATCTAAAAGAGGGTGATGTGATCTCTGTCCGCTCTATGGGAAAATTCCGTTTTGATACCGTGTTAAATCAGACAAAAAAGGGGCGTTACAGTGTTCGTCTGTATCGTTATCGATAGGAGAGAGTTTATGAAAGAATATCTGAGAGTAAAAAGAGAAGGGGCATTTGATTATAAACTGGTCTGGAGGGAGGATTTTAGTGATCTTATTTCAGAATTGACTGCGCTGGAACTGAGGGCAAAAAAGGCGTGCATCGTTTCGGATGATAAGGTCTTTGCTCTCTTCGGGGAAGAGGTAAAAAAGTATCTCTCCACTTTTTTTGAAGAGGTTTCCGTATTTCTTTTTCCGGCAGGAGAAAAAAGCAAAAATCTGGAAACGATCCAGAGACTGTACCGCCACCTTATTGAAACCCATGTGGACAGAAAAGATCTGCTGGTGGCGCTGGGCGGAGGAGTAACGGGAGATATGACAGGCTTTGCGGCTGCCACCTATCTTAGAGGAATTGATTTTATTCAAATTCCAACCACACTTCTGGCACAGGTAGACAGCAGTATTGGCGGAAAGACAGGCGTAGATTTTGATCAGTACAAGAATATGGTGGGTGCTTTTTGCCAGCCCCGGCTGGTGTATATGAATATTCGCCTCCTTTCTGCTCTTTCGGAGGCTCAGTTTGCCTGCGGTATGGCGGAGGTTCTGAAAACTGCTTTGATCTACGACAGGGAATATTATAGCTGGATACGGGCGCATAAAGAGGAAATTCTTTCCCGGAATCCTCATTTCCTGACACCGATGATCCGCCGCAGCTGTGAGATTAAAAGTCTGGTTGTGGAGCAGGATCCCACAGAGCAGGGGCTGCGTGCTATCTTAAATTTTGGTCACACCATTGGCCATGCGATTGAAAAACTGATGGATTTTAAGATGCTTCACGGTCAGTGTGTGGCGATCGGTATGGTGGGTGCAGCATATCTTTCCTGGAAAAGAGGATGGCTGACGGACGGGGGACTGTCTGTCTCTTATACACATCTCCGAGCCC
>URYM01000264.1 GCA_900552095.1 uncultured Blautia sp.
GTACAAAAACCAGGGCGCGGCGTCCGGGCGAAACGCAAGTTGATCCCCGTAATGTTTCAGCATCAGCGGAATTACCGCGGGGTTGATCTGCGCCCTCTCATGCATGGTAAAGCGCAGTTCTTCTCCCATCTGCTTGACTTCCGTAAAATAAAGAGTATGCGCCAGAGCCTTCAGAGAAGCCACTGCCAGAAGATTCTGCACCGCCCTGGAGGGCTCTCCGAATCGATCCATCAGTTCCTCCAGCATATCTTCGTATTCCTCATCATTTTCAATCCCGGCGATCCTCTTATAGATATCCAGCTTCTGAAATTCGTTGGGAATATATTTTTCCGGAATATAGGCGTCCACATTCAGATCTATCGTCGTCTCAAAATCCTCCTGCTGCCGGATCCCCTTCGCCTCTTTCACCGCCTCATTGAGCATCTTGCAGTAAAGATCATACCCCACCGCCTCCATGTGTCCATGCTGTTCGGCGCCCAGAAGGTTTCCGGCTCCCCGGATCTCCAGATCCCGCATAGCGATCTTAAATCCGCTTCCCAGATCCGTAAATTCCCGGATCGCATGAAGCCTCTTCTCCGCCACTTCCTTGAGCATTTTATTTCTCCGGTACATCAGAAAGGCGTAAGCCGTCCGGTTTGAACGCCCCACCCGGCCCCGCAGCTGATACAGCTGAGAAAGTCCCATCTGATCTGCATCGTGAATAATAATCGTATTTACATTAGAAATGTCAAGTCCCGTCTCAATAATGGTGGTAGATACCAGCACATCAATTTCCCCGTTGATGAAATGATACATGATTTTCTCCAGCTGACGCTCGCTCATCTGCCCGTGAGCAAAGGCAACGTTGGCTTCCGGAACCAGCTTCGCAATCCTGTTTGTCACCTCATCAATATCATTCACCCGGTTATATACATAATATACCTGTCCTCCCCGGGCCATTTCCCGGCTGATCGCCTCCCGGACCATCTCCTCCTGATATTCCATCACGTAAGTCTGAATCGGAATCCGGTCCATGGGCGCCTCCTCCAGCACACTCATATCCCGGATTCCGATCAGGCTCATATGAAGGGTTCTGGGAATCGGAGTCGCTGTCAGTGTGAGAACATCGATATTCTTCCGCAGTTCCTTTATCTTCTCCTTATGTTTGACACCGAAACGCTGTTCTTCATCAATGATAAGAAGACCCAGATCTTTAAACTGCACATCCTTTGAAAGAACCCTGTGCGTTCCCACTATGATGTCTACCCAGCCTTTTTTCAGATCTTCTATCGTTTTTTTCTGTTCCGCCGCAGTCCGAAAACGGCAGAGAAGATCGACCCGCACCGGAAATTCCTTCATCCGCTGCACAAACGTATTATAATGCTGCTGAGCCAGGATCGTAGTTGGAACCAGATAAACCACCTGTTTATTTTCCTGCACCGCCTTAAACGCCGCACGGATGGCAATCTCGGTCTTTCCAAATCCCACATCTCCGCAGACCAGGCGGTCCATGATCTTATGGCTTTCCATATCTCTTTTCACCGCGTCAATGGCCATCAGCTGATCTTCCGTCTCCTCAAAAGGAAACATCTCCTCAAACTCTTTCTGCCATACGGTATCCGGTCCGTAGACAAAGCCGTCCTGATCCTGCCTGGCCGCATAAAGAGCCACCAGATCTTTTGCAATATTCTGCACCGCCCCCTTCACCCGGGTGCGGGTCTTCTTCCATTCCTGACCGCCCAGTTTGTTCAGTTTCGGCTTTTTCGCATCTGCTCCCGCATATTTCTGCAGGGCATCCAGCTGGGTAGCCAGAATATACAGGTTGCTGCCCCCCGCATATTCGATCTTCATATAATCTTTGACTATCCGGTCTACCGTCACTTTCTCAATGCCCCGGTAGACCCCCAGACCGTGATTTTCATGCACCACATAGTCGCCCACAGACAGATCCGAAAAGCTCTGAATCTTCTGTCCGCTGTACTCTGTCCTTTTTTTCCGCCTCTTTTTCTCTTTTCCGAAAATATCACTCTCTGCGATCACCACAAATTTGATGAGAGGATACTCGAATCCACGGTGTGCATGGCCGAAACGTACCAGGATCTCTCCCGGCTGGATCACCCGGGCCGGATCTTCACTGATGAAACTGTTTAATCCTTCCTGACGCAGATCTTCTGCCAGCCTGGCTGCCCGTGTCCTGGAACCGGAAAGAAGAACCACCCGATACCCGGCCTTCTTCCACTGTTTTAAATCTTTCACCAGCAGTTCAAAGCTGTTGTTATAGCCATTGACAGACCGGGCTGTCACCTGCAGATGACTCGCTGCCGGCCAGCCTTCCAGACGGGGTTCCAGCGTGGAGAGACTGACGCACCCCCGCTTATCCAGCTGATGCACCACCTCTTTATAACTGCGGAGAAGTTTCGTCTGACCCGGGAGCACATACCCCTTCTCCAGGCGATGCACCATGCCTGTCTCTTATACACATCTCCGAGCCCACGAGACCGTACTAGATCTCGT
>URYM01000265.1 GCA_900552095.1 uncultured Blautia sp.
ATCTACACGCGTAAGATCGTCGGCAGCGTCAGATGTGTATAAGAGACAGGTCTTATTCATGGATAACCCCTCCTTATGCCATAGAAATCGAAAATATATTCGGAACATCTGTTCTGCTTTTATTATATTATCAGAACAGATGTTTGTCAATAGATTACAGAAAATTTCCGAACAAACATTCGTGAATATATGTTTGCATTTTGAAAAACTCTGTGGTATGATTAATAAAAGAACAGATTTAATTTCGGAGGTACCCCCATGGAACATGGAAAGATCAGTAAAAAGCAAAGTGAAATTCTGGAATATATTAAACAGGAAATTGTTTCCCGTGGGTTTCCTCCCGCAGTACGGGAAATCTGCGAGGCCGTCGGATTAAAATCCACCTCTTCTGTCCATTCTCATCTGGAAACTCTTGAGAAAAACGGATATATCAGAAGAGATCCCACGAAGCCGCGTGCCATTGAGATCCTGGATGAAAATTTTGGCATGCTTCGCCGTGACATGGTGAATGTTCCCATGGTAGGACGTGTGGCTGCAGGACAGCCTATTCTGGCAGAGGAAAATATCGAAGGATACTTCCCTGTGCCGGCAGAATTTATGCCGAAAGAGCCAACTTTTATGCTCCAGGTAAAAGGGGAAAGTATGATTAACGCGGGAATTTTAAACGGGGATCATATTCTTGTCAAAGAACAGAAAACGGCAGAAAACGGAGAAAAGGTAGTTGCACTGATTGATGATTCTGCCACTGTAAAGACTTATTACAAAGAAAATGGTCATTATCGTCTTCAGCCGGAAAATGATTATATGGAACCCATCATTGTAGAAGGTAATCTGGAAATCCTGGGAAAAGTGATTGGTGTATTCCGTTTTACGAAATAGAAAAAACCTGCCGCGTCTGCTTTGTACTGCAGATAGGGCAGGTTTTTTAACAAGAACTGTTTTTAACCAAAATAGGGATTTTGACGTACAAAGGAATCGGTAGACATAATAATATTATATCTACCGATTCCTGCCATTATCTATTTAATTCTCCGCTGTCAATGACCTGCCCGTCTCTCCAGATTCTCTCCAGATCATAAAACAGGCGGTTTTCCTCATCAAAAATGTGAATCACAATATCGCCGTAATCCATCAGAATCCAGTTGGCACTCTGATACCCTTCAATCTGCTTCGGGGTATATCCTGCTCTTCCCAGAAGTTCTTCCACATTATCGGCCATTGCTTGTACCTGATTTCGGTTGCTGCCGCTGGCGATCAGGAAGAAATCTGCCAGCGTAGAAATCTTCTCAATACTGATGATTTTTACATCGGTGGCTTTTTTATCTTCCAGAGCCTCGCAGGCAAGACGGGCCATTTTTCTGCTATCTGCTGCATCAGCCATTTTCTTTTCCCTCTCTTTTCTTCTCTTTAGCCAGACCGCTATAATATTCATAGGCTGTCCGGGTCATTTCATCCAGCTCTCTGTCGTCTTGTTCCAGATAGTTCAGAGTATCTTCCAGAATACGGCAGACGCACTGAGTGAGATCTTCAAATGCCAGCCTGCGCAATTCTGAAAGATTTGGCGCTTTACAGCGGTTTGGTTCAATATAATCTGCTACAAAAATAATTTTTTCCAGAAGGTTCATTTCCGCTTTTCCGGTGGTATGCCAGGTGATGGCCTGCAGAATCTCCTCATCCTTAATGTCGTATTTATTTCGGGCAAGATATGCGCCCAGTTTGGCATGAAGCATAAAAGGATTCTTTTTTTCATAGGATGTCACAGGTATTCCTTCCCGCTCACACAATTTCAGCTTCTTTTTGGCGGGAATGCATTTTGCACAGTCGTGCAGCAGCCCGGCCGTCTGCGCTTTCATAAGATCGCAGCCGTAAGTCATAGCCAGAGCGGCGGCTGTATACTGAACCCCCTGGGTATGGATAAAGCGGTCTTCATCCAGATATCTTTGAAGACGTCGGGATATTTTTTTCAGATCATAAGTTTCGCTCATTTTTTTATCCTCTGCGGTAAATGCGGTTTTCTTTCAGATAATCAGCTACCGGATCCGGGACATAGTAGCGGATACTTTTTCCCTCCCCGATCCAGCTGCGCAGTTCATTGGATGAAATATCAAGGTTGGGAAAATTCATTTTCAGGAATTTTCCCTCGTATTTCCGATTCAACTGAGAAAGCTTCTCGTTTAATTTAGAAGAACTGACGTGGTTCCTGGCAGCTGCCACAATGGTGCAGGCCCGACTGATTCTTGCCGGTTCTTTCCAGCCCTCAAAATCAAACAGGGAATCAGCACCGATAATAAAATAGTAAGAAACGTTCTTATTTGCCTCACAGAGACGTTCCAGTGTCCGATAGGTGTAACTGTAGCCCTCTTCGTTCATATCTTCCATAGAGCTGTCTCTTATACACATCTCCGAGCCCACGAGACCGTACTAGATCTCG
>URYM01000266.1 GCA_900552095.1 uncultured Blautia sp.
GTCAAACAGCCTTATATCCGCCGCAAAAAGTTCCCGGATAATAGAGAAATCATGGCGCGCCAAAAGAGCGATACTTCCCTCCGCCCGGCCGGTAATCTCACAGCCTCTGGAAAATGCATTCTCATGGTTTACCAGAAGATACGTCAGATAATCACACCAGAGATTCCCGGAAAAGCCGTAATCTGCCGCCATCTCCACCAGCCGGTTTAAGCACCGGTAAAAGGCTTCCCGGTGTTCTAAAAGCCATTCCTCATCCTCCGCCCGGTCCATCAGAGCACACATATCCATAAGAATATCGTCCTCCGAAAAATTTCTGTATAAAATGCACTGTGCTGTTCTGGTCATCTTTTTTGTCCTCTCTTTAGTAATTTCCGAATATCCTCAGGCGCTTCGTCTCCTGCTCTATGCCCCGGAGCGCATTCTTTACTCCGCTGTCATTCAGATTCCCCTCAAAATCCACAAAGAAGCGATATTCCCAGTTGCGCTCCGGAATCGGACGGGACTCAATCTTAGTCATGTTCAGATTGTTGTAGATCATATGGGATAAAATATTGTAAAGGGAACCGCTCTCATGAGGAATCTCAAAACAGATGCTGATCTTTCCCGCATTTTCCAGAAAAAGTTTCTTCTTCGACACGATAATAAAACGGGTGGCATTGCTCTGGCAGGAAGTGATCCCTTCCTGAAGAACAGAAAGTCCATAATGTTCTGCTGCTTCCCGGCTCGCAATCGCCGCCTGTGTCTTATCCTGATCCTGCGCCACTTTTCTCGCCGCTGTGGCCGTATTATCAAAGTCTACCGTCTCCCAGTCCGGATGCTGCTCCAGATATTTTCTGCACTGCCACAGTCCCTGCGGGTGGGAATAAACGGTACGGATCCCAGACAGCTCTGTTCCTGGAAGCCCCATCAGCACATGCTCTGCCCGCACGATCTGCTCACCCACGATATAGTGATGATACTCTACCAGAAGATCATAGATATCCGCCACAATGCCCGCCGTAGAATTCTCAATCGGAAGCACCGCATAATCCGCGTCTCCCCAGGCGATTGCCTCCATGGCGTCCTTCCAGCTCCTTACATGAAAGCTGGGTACATCCTTCCCGAAGAAACGTTTCATCGCCGCAAAGCTGTAAGCCCCTTCCACTCCCTGAAAGACCACTTTTGCCCGCTCCATGGGAAGTGACTGTACCATCTCATACTCCGGCGTCTCTTCTTTCCCCTTCTCTGTCAGGATCTGATACTGCAGCTTTCGGCTGATCGACATGATCTGAGAAAAAAGCTCCTCCGCCGCCATCTCGGTAAAGGGCGTAGCCGCCTGCCTTTTTAATCGCTCCAGCTTCTCCTGCTCCCGCGTCCGGTCAAAAACCGGTTTCCCCGTCTCTATCTTAGATTCTGCCACCTGGGAACAGAGTTCCATCCGTTTCTCAAAAAGCTCCAGAAGCTCGCCGTCCACCCGGTCTATCTCTTTTCTTATCTCCTGTAAATCCACCTTTTTTCACCTCATCCGTTATTTCTTTCATTATATTACGCACCCAATTATTTGACAAGCAAGATTCCTGTAAAATCCTTGACCTGACGCTCCAAGTGTTATATTATGTAATGCAGAAAAAAACAAGATACTCAAGAAGGAGGTACTGCATGAAACACGTAATGAGTCCCCTGGATTTTACCACCGAAGAGCTGGATCAGCTCCTCGATCTGGCAAACGACATTGAAAAAAATCCTGACAAGTACGCGCACGCCTGCGAGGGCAAGCGGCTGGCCACCTTATTCTACGAGCCCAGCACCCGCACCCGTTTAAGCTTTGAAGCTGCCATGATGAATCTGGGCGGTAAAGTTTTAGGCTTCTCTTCCGCTGATTCCAGTTCTGCTGCAAAAGGCGAGAGTGTCGCAGACACAATCCGCGTAACTTCCTGCTATGCCGACATCTGCGCTATGCGTCACCCAAAAGAAGGCGCACCCCTTGTCGCTTCTATGGCTTCTTCCATTCCTGTTATCAATGCCGGAGACGGCGGTCATCAGCACCCCACGCAGACTTTAACCGATCTTCTTACTATCCGTTCCCTGAAAGGACGCCTGGACAACATTACAATCGGTCTGTGCGGCGACTTAAAATTCGGACGTACCGTTCACTCTCTGATTGAGGCTTTAGTACGTTATGACAATGTAAAATTTGTTCTCATCTCCCCGGAAGAGCTTCGTATTCCAAGCTATATCCGTGAAGATGTATTAACACGTAATAACAAAGAATTCGAAGAGGTAGAGCGCCTCGAGGACGCACTTCCTCAGCTTGACATTCTCTATATGACACGCGTACAAAAAGAGCGTTTCTTCAACGAAGAAGATCTGTCTCTTATACACATCTGACGCTGCCGACGATCTTACGCGTGTAGAT
>URYM01000267.1 GCA_900552095.1 uncultured Blautia sp.
CGAGATCTAGTACGGTCTCGTGGGCTCGGAGATGTGTATAAGAGACAGTCTCTGTTAGAGCCACTGTCCAGAAGAACGTTTGAACCGGGGGAGGAAGAGCTGGAGGGCGGATACGTTTATCTGGCCGGAGAGCTGGGACTTCTGGAGGAGGGGAAAAGTTCCACAGAGCGGATCCGGACGCTCTTCAAGCGCCGTCCCGACAGCGTGCTTCTTCTGATGCTTTTGCTGCAGACGGACGAGGAGTTTTTGAATTCTCCGGTGAAGCAGCTTTACCTGATGGAGAAGCAGTTTGAGATCGGCGGAAACAGTCCATTTCTCTACCGGCGGGCCTGCCAGCTTCTCTGCGAAGAGGAAAATCTGTTCCGGAAGCTGACGCCGTTTCTGGTTCATACGCTGAAATTTGCCGGAAAGCAGGGGCTGCTTACCGAGGGACTTTTAAGGCGGACAGCTCATTTATCTGCTTATCTGAAGCAGTTTGATCCGCAGGTTTATCAGATCCTGACGGTGGGATATGAGCTTTTTGGCGGCAATGATGTGCTGGACGCCATCTGCAAGCTGGTGATGAAGGGAGAACCGGGGAAAAAGGAATATTTCCGCTGGTACGCAAAGGCGGTGGAAGAGAAGCTGCGCATTACCCGTCTGTATGAATATTATATCGAAACGATGGATGAAAATTACCGGGAAGTGCTTCCGAGAGTGATCCGGATGTATTTTTCCTATAATAATACGCTGAGCAGCAGGAAAAAGGCTATGATCTATGCCAATGTGATCCGCAACAGGGGGGAAGATAAAGCCACCTATCAGGATTACAGGGAAGCTATGGCTGTGTTTGCCAGGGCGCAGATGCTCCGGGGCGCGGTGAATGAAAATTATGCGGTGCTTTATCAGGAATTTATCCGGGAACTGGAAGATAAAGCCGAGGGAGAGGCGATGGCGAAGCTGCTCTTTATGAACCGCATTTACTGCGATGACCCGAAGGTGAGAAAGGTGATCGTCTGCCACAGTGGACTGAAAGAAGAGCAGGCGGTTCCCTGTGTGGACGGTGTGGCTTATGCAGCCATTTACACCAGGGATGCCAGGATTATTTTTGAGGATGAGAAGAGACGGCGGTATGTGGCTACGATTGACTATAATTATCAGCCTCTCTTTGACAGCCGGGAGCTGGTGAAGCAGTGTGTGAAGCTGGGGGTGGAAAATCCGGGGCTTCTGCTTCACGTCTGCCGGACTGAACTGGAAGAGACGGCGGTGACCCGGGAGAATCTGGAATGTTTTCAGAAGATCACAGAGTCGCCGGCTTTCCGGGAGGATTATAAGCACTGGATCCGGAAAAAACTGCTGGTTTATTATGGATCCTGCGGCGGGGATCTCTCTCTGGATGCCTATATGCGCCGGATCAATACGGAGGAATTTGTCCGGGTAGACAGGGTGGAACTGATTCGGATCCTCACGGAACATGGAATGTACAGAAAAGCTTTTGATCTGGTCTGCCGCTATGGGTATGAGGGCTGCGATGCGGTGGCGCTTCTAAAACTGTGCAGCAGGATGATCCTGGAACAGGATTTTGCAGAGCAGGAAGAACTGCTTGCTCTGGCAGATCATGTGTACCGGCAGGGCAAGTACAATGATGTGGTTCTTATCTATCTGAGAGACAATTATCTGGGGGCGGTGGAGGACATGGCGGCCCTGCGGAGAAGTCTGTGCGGATTTGGAATTGATACGTATACACTGGATGAAGAGATTTTGATGCTGTCCATGTTTACCCGCGTCTATCTGGAAGAGGCGGGGGAGATTCTGGCAGGCTACCGGAGGGACGGCGGAAAAGAAAAGGTAATTCTTGCCTTCATGACATTTCTGTGTTTTGGATGGTTTATGGAGGGACGGCCGCTGGAGCCGGAGGTTTCTTCCTGGATCAGCAGAAGGCTGGAAGAAAAGGGCGAGATGGATCTGATCTGCCGCCTGGCTTATTTAAAATGGCTTTCCGGCAGGGAGAGTCTTACCGGGGAGCAGGAGAGACAGGCGAGATACCTTCTGCAGGAATGTCAGCAGGAGGGACTGCGGTTTGCGTTTTGCCAGAAGCTTCCGGAAAAGCTTGCGAAAGCTTTTCAGCTGGATGATAAATTATTTGTGGAAGAGCGTTTTTATCCCGGGGATAAGGTAGTGCTTCACTATTGTATTCACCGCAGCGGGGAGCAGGCAGACCGATTTGCCAGCGAACCCTTAAAGCCGGTGTACCAGGGGATCGTGAGCAGAGAATTTCTTCTGTTTTACGGGGAAGCTCTTACCTGGTATTTTACAGTGGAGCATAAGGGTGAGACGAAGACGACCGGGAGAGAGACGGTGAGCCGCACAGAGGTAGATCTGTCTCTTATACACATCTCCGAGCCCACG
>URYM01000268.1 GCA_900552095.1 uncultured Blautia sp.
GCGTAAGATCGTCGGCAGCGTCAGATGTGTATAAGAGACAGTCTCATACCCCAGCCACAGAACCAGAAGGGGGGCGATAGCTACCGTGGGGATCGTCTGCGTGATCACCAGAAGAGGATAGAGAGCTTTATGGATCAGGGGAAAAGCGTCCATCAGAAGAGCCGTCCCAAAACCTACGATCACGCCCAGAAAAAGTCCCAGAAAAGCCTCCAGGAGAGTCGTGCGGGCATGGAGCATAAGTGCAGGAAAATCCTGTATAAATGCCCGGAACACGTCGCTGGGAGCGGGAAGCATAAAAGCAGGTACAAGTTCTGCAGCACAGATGATTTCCCAGAGAAGCAAAAGAAGCAGAAGGGCGGCCAGGGGATAGAGTTTACCGGTGATGTTTGGAAACTTTTTTCTCAATGGTAAGTACGTCTCCTTCCGGTTTATAGCTGACTTTGATGTAGGCGGCTACGGACGGGGCACCGGCGCGGACGGCGATATGCTGACATTCTTTGACAATATCCATAAGGGCGTCATAATCTCCCTCAATCGTAGTCTCAAAAGGGCCTACGTAATAATTGTAACCGGTACTTCTGATGTAGGCGATCACCTCATCTACGATACGGATCAGTTCTTCGTCATTATCTGCCTGGGGCAGAGTCTGGATTGCTACACTTGCATTCATGATCATTCCTCCTTAAAGTGCGGAAAAGCAGAAAAAAAGGAACTACCTGGCGGTAATTCCTAAAGAAATCCTCTGGACGGCGTTCCTACGTTGGCATTATCCAAATCAGGTTAAAGGGTCGAAGTTGTCTACTTCCTCTCAGCCTGCTTCACAAGCTCCCCTGCTTCTCCTATATAATTTTGTCTTCCGTTTTACTATACTACAGGCAGGCAGGAGCGTCAAGGATGCGGGGGAAGATTTTGATTTTTCCGGCTTTTTTTTCGGAACGATCAGCGGTATACTGATAAGAAAGAGAGCAGAGAAAGGAGACAGAATATGAGATATGAAGCAGACACCCATGCACATACGACGGCAAGCGGCCATGCGTATTCTTCTGTCCGGGAGATGATGCAGGCGGCCGGAAGGAAGGGGCTTAAAGCACTGGCGCTCACAGAACACGCCATGGCGATGCCGGGAACGTGTCATGAA
Organism: uncultured Blautia sp.; assembly: GCA_900552095.1. Classification (GTDB taxonomy): domain Bacteria; phylum Bacillota; class Clostridia; order Lachnospirales; family Lachnospiraceae; genus Egerieimonas. Next base: position 1,139 of record URYM01000268.1, read on the forward strand.
TTTTATTTCAGCAATTATAAAGTAGTCCCGCGGGAGTGGGATGGTGTCCGGCTGCTGGCCGGTGCAGAAGCAAATATTATGGATTATAAGGGAAGGCTGGATATGCCGGAAGGGTATTTAAGAAAAATGGATCTGGTAATTGCCAGTCTGCATACGCCCTGCCTGAATCCCGGAAGCCGGGAGGAAAATACGACGGCTCTTCTGGGGGTCATGGATAATCCTTATGTGGATATTCTGGGGCATCCGGATGACTGCCGCTATCCGCTGGATTACAGAGCGGTGGCTGAGAAGGCAGCGGAAACCGGAATGATCCTGGAAGTCAATAACAGTTCCATGGTTCCCGGATCGCCCAGGAAGGGGGCGGAGGAGAATTACAGGGAGATGCTGGAACTGTGCCGGAGATACCGGGTGTATATCAGTGTGGGAAGCGATGCCCATATTGAATTCGACGCAGGGCGACATGACTGTGCCTACCGTCTTCTGGAAGAAATACAGTTTCCGGAAGAACTGGTATTAAATACATCCTGGGAAAAGATGAGGAAACATCTGAACCGGGCGGGGAAGAGGATGGTCACATTTTGACTTCTTGACGGTGAAGTGTCAGTGTGTTAATATAGCTGTATGATGAAAAGAGTGCCGATAAAGGAGTAAACTATGAGCAAAAAGATTCATACAGAGGCTGTAGATCAGCTTTTTGAGGCAATACTGAGTTTGAAGACAAAAGAAGAATGTTATACTTTTTTTGAAGATGTGTGTACGATCAATGAGCTGCTATCCCTCTCTCAGAGACTTGAGGTGGCTAAAATGCTCAGGCAGAAGAAGACGTACCTGGAGATTTCAGAAAAGACGGGCGCCTCTACCGCTACGATCAGCCGGGTAAACCGTTCTCTGATCTATGGAAACGACGGCTATGAGCTGGTATTTGAACGGCTGGGGCAGGAAGAAAGAGGAGCGGAAAAATGAAATACGATTTTGATCGGGTGCTGGACCGGACCGGCACCGGATCGACCAAGTGGAAAATAAAGCACTTTACAGCTCCCAATGCGGGAAGGGAGATTGTTCCTTTTACCATGGCGGATATGGAGTTTCCCTTGGTACCGGAAATCCGGGAAGGATTAAAAGAATATCTGGATCAGGCTGTTCTGGGATATACGGGGGCAACAGAAGAATATTATCAGTCCGTGCAGGACTGGATGGAAACTGTCTCTTATACACATCTCCGAGCCCACGAGACCGTACTAGATCTCG
>URYM01000269.1 GCA_900552095.1 uncultured Blautia sp.
CAGATGTGTATAAGAGACAGGCATGTACCGGCGGTTCCCCTGTCTCGATCACTTCTTCCGCATGGACCACCGTGATCCGTTCCTGCGGATAAGAATATTTCGCCAGTTCTTCACGGACAACCGGTTCTTTTCCCACCAGAAATACAGAAATCCCCGGATTCTCCTTTACCGCCTCTACCGCTGCCTTCACAGGCTCTGCCGGAGCGTAATCCCCGCCCATGGCATCCACTGCTACTTTTACTTGCTCGCTCATACTTTCATCTCCAGAATTCCTTTTACTCACAGAACCTTCCCTGAGGAAGATTCTACTGAAATAAATATACTAAACATCAGAGAAAAATGCAATAGCCGTTTAAAAGAACAGCTCCCGCTCAAAACAAAAACAGATTCCGTAAAAGGAATGTGCCCTGCCGGCAGTTTCCTTTTACGGAATCCATCTGTTTTATCTTCTCTAAAAAATCAGCCTTCGGCAGGAGCATCTCCCGCAGCAGCTGCCGCTTCTGCCGCCGCTGCTTCTGCTGCTGCCGCTTCCGCCGCTGCAGCCTCTGCCGCCGCATCAATTGCCGCCTGCGGACCGTCTGCTCCTTCTACCGGAACCCAGTGTCCTTCACTGTCAAAAGTCTGACCCTCAACAGAAGTATCTTTCTGCATAATGCCATCCTCGCCCAGGTAGTACCAGAAATCGCCATCCTGGAAAAATCCGGTTCTCACATGTCCGTTTTCATCAAAGGCATACTGACTTCCCTCAATCTCCTTCCAGGTATCAGCAGCAAAAGTTCCGTCCTCATACAGCCAGATCTTTGCCCCGCCTTCATCCTCAGACCACTCTCCCGTCATATTATCCGGATCGCTGACCTGAACTGTCACCAGGCCGCTGGTTGCCATATTAAACTTATTTTCCTCTGTGTTGGTAGCCACCACATAATAGAAAAGTTTTCCTGCTGTCTCTGTGGACGGCGTGTAGGATGCTTCCGTGGCTCCTTCGATCCGGGTTCCTCCTCCATTCGCCTCCACACTGTTTACGTACCACTGATACGTAACATTCCCTGTCTCTCCTGCAGATGCTTCCACCGTAAGCGGTGCCGCCTCCTCATGGATCAGATAATTAACGCTTCCCTCCAGGTTTGCAGAAAACTCAGGCACCGCAACACTGTCATCTTTTGTCATAATTTCGGAGGGATCCATTTCCTCCACAGTACCCTCTTCCGTCTTCTGACTTTTTCCCGTCAGAAGCGACCAGGTCTCCTGAAAAGAACAGCCGGATAAGGTTCCCACTGCACAGATCATAAGTCCCAGGCACAGCCATCTTTTTATATTTTTCATCTTGAACTATCCTCTCTGTTAAATTCCCAGTATTTGTTACAAAATCATTGCAAAATTCTTGCGTTCCTGTGTCGTATTATAGCATAGAGCCGGACAGAAAGTCAATGTCTTTCCAGAAACCCAAAAAGGCTGAGCCCCGCTCAAACTGCCGCGACAGACAAACCGCTGACAGATCGTTCTCGGGACTCAGCCTTTCTTCATCACTTAGGCTTCCTCGTGGGAAATGATCTCACGCTTATTGTAAGCGCCGCAGGCCTTACATACGCGGTGAGGCATCATCAGAGCGCCGCACTTGCTGCACTTTACCAGATTGGGAGCAGACATTTTCCAGTTCGCTCTTCTCTTATCTCTTCTAGCTTTAGATGTTTTATTCTTCGGGCAGATGGACATGGTTACACCTCCTTAAACTTACTGAATATATCACGAATAACAGCCATTCTCGGGTCTGCCTCTGTGGTGTCGCAATTACAAGTCTCTCGGTTCAGGTTCGTCCCACAATGGCTGCAGATTCCTTTACAGTCCTCTTTGCAGAGTACCCGCATCGGCCAATGGATCAAGATCTCATTATGCACCAGCTGATCCACATCCAGTTCCTTATCCTGAATATAGCTGATCTCATCCAGTTCCTCCGCTCTCTCTTCCTCAGTCTTCTTCATATCTACCTCACGCTCTGCGCATAAGGGAAATTCTACTTTGACCGGTTCCAGACAGCGCCCGCATGGAATCCAGACAGACACCTCACCCGCAGCCGCAATCTGCAATACCTGCTTACGGGTATGGGTTAACTGCAGATGAATCGGGGTACTTGCTGCAATGGCAAACTGCTCCAGCCCGGAATCAAAAGACTCCATGGTCAGCTCCACATCCAGCTGTTCTGTTCGGCCTTCCTGTGACAACACATTAACCAGATTTACTCGCATAATAGTCTCCTAATCACACTCAAATTATTATACATAGGTACACTCTGTTTGTCAACAGATTTTTCCCAGATTTTTCAGGAAACGGCAAGGTTCTCCCGCCTGTCTCTTATACACATCTGACGCTGCCGACGA
>URYM01000270.1 GCA_900552095.1 uncultured Blautia sp.
AACCTGAGCGCCTGGCGCCAGGCTTCAAATACTTCCTCTGCCAGCCTCTCCAGCGAACACCCCTGTCTCCACCTCTGAAAGTAAGGATCCAGCGGAATCGCCGGGGATGCTTTCTGCCCCCTGGCCAGAATGGTAAGGCACAGCACCGTCTTTCCGTTGTTCTTCCGGATTTTGTGCTGTCGGATCTGAACCGGCTCCAGGATCTGACGCTGCAGTTCCCCCTCCAGTTTCAAAAAAAATTCTGTTTTGTCCATAAAATTCCCCTTCCCTAAATTATTTTTGACATTCCATGCCAAAGGTCTGCCTTCCGCAAAAGCACACCTTCCCCATGGAACGTCCTTTTCTATTCTTCTTGATTTTTATTGAAATTCTGGCATGACCATGCCGACAGAAAGATAAATGATTTGGAAAATAAGAGTTCTCCGAAGAGAAACAGGCCGTCCGAAGAAAGCCTGCCTCTCCCGCAGGAATCCCTTTTTGCTTTTTTATACTCTGGACAGATACTCACCTGTTCTGGTATCGATCTTGATCTTGTCCCCCTGCTCTACAAACAGCGGAACATTCACCTGGGCACCGGTCTCAACAGTAGCCGGCTTGGTAGCTCCCTGAGCAGTATCTCCCTTGAATCCGGGCTCGGTCTCGGTGATCTCCAGCTCTACAAACAGAGGTGCCTCAACAGCAAATACACTTCCATTGTAAGAACATACCTTGCACACTTCGTTCTCTTTTACGAACTTCAGCGCGTCACCGATGGTATCCTGATTAATACCAATCTGCTCATAGGTTTCGGAATTCATAAAGTAATATAAATCTCCGTCGTTGTACAGATACTGCATATCCTCACGGTCAATACGTGCTGCGGGGAATTTCTCTGTAGGACGGAACGTTTTCTCAACAACACCGCCATTGATCACATTTTTCAGTTTTGTGCGGACAAAGGCTGCGCCCTTTCCCGGTTTTACGTGCTGGAACTCGAGGATCTGCACTACGTTTCCGTCGATCTCCAGAGTAACACCATTTCTAAAATCTCCTGCTGATATCATAACGATATTCCTCCTTAATGTACTGATTCACTATTTTACATTCTATAATACCGTCTCAAATTTTTCAACTATTTTTTGCATCTTCCCTTATTTCATCGGTATTCCAGTCTGTTTTCGATCTCAGAAATCAGTTCCCGGAAGGTTTTTCCGTCTGTATCCACGAAAAGGTCTGCCACTTCCTGATAGATCTCTTCCCGCTGATCCATCAGTTCCCGGATCCGCGCCTCCAGATCCTGCCCTTTTAACAATGGCCGCCCGGTACTCCCGGCAAGCCTCTGTTTCAGAGTCTCCAAAGAAGTCTGCAGATAAATTACGGTTCCCAGCTGCTGCAGAAGGAGGTGATTCTCCGGCTGAACCGGAAGCCCCCCGCCCACAGAAATCACCGCCGGTTCACTCTCCTTCAGAAGATTTCTCAGGCTTTCAGTCTCTCTCCTCCGGAAGCCGGCCTCTCCCTCCTGCCGGAAAATTTCTTCGACGGTCATCCCGCTCTCCTTGACGATCCGCTCATCCGTATCCACAAAAGAACGCTTCATGGCCTTCGCCAGGCGGGATCCCAGGGAGGTTTTCCCGCTCCCCATAAACCCGATCAGAATAATATGCTTCATCCCTGTCTCCTCCTGTGCTTTTCGTAGGATCGCAGTACAATCCGTTCCAGGTACCGTTTCAGCACGATTTGGATCTCCTCTTTCGGATGGATGGGCGCCACCAGGATATTGGGGATCCCGCACCGCTTTGCCCCCCACACATCTGTAAAGATCTGGTCTCCGATATAAAGGGTGTTCGTCGTATCTGTCCCCATCAGTTCCATAGCCTTCCGATAATTTTTCTTTCCTGGTTTATGGGCATTCTCGATAAAGCGCGCTCCAATCTCATCCGCCAGAGATTTTACCCGCTCCAGCTGATTATTTGAAAGAAGGCAGGTCTCAAATCCCAGCCGGTGAAGCCGCTCAAACAGACAGCGGCATCTCTCATCTGCCGGCGCACCGTGAGTCACCAGCGTATTATCAATATCAAAGATCAGTCCCCGGATTCCCTGCCCGTATCTCTGTTCAAAGTCAATCTCATAAACAGACGAACAGGTCTCGTCCGGATAAAATATATCTAACATCATGACTGAAGGTTTTCTCCTCTTTGTTTCTTACTTTTGAAGATAGGTCTGCAGCGCCTCATACTGCCTGCATATCTGCTCATAGCCGTCCCGGTAGAAAGCTTCCAGAAGTCTGGGATCGCTCTCCAGCCGCCCGATGGCCTTCATCTGCGGACGGATCACAAACTGTCTCTTATACACATCTGACGCTGCCGACGATCTTACG
>URYM01000271.1 GCA_900552095.1 uncultured Blautia sp.
ATCTACACGCGTAAGATCGTCGGCAGCGTCAGATGTGTATAAGAGACAGATTGATCAAAGCGATTGCGGATGCTGCGGGTCTGGCTATTGTGAATGAGATTTCGGGGAAAGCGAGCACTAAAAAAAACGAAAAGGCGGAGTTATTGGAAAAAACATAACCTGGATGCATTACTGGGCCAGGACGCTGGGAATGAGCCATGCAGAGTACCATCTCCTTACCGTGGGAGAGATTGAGGATTTGGTGCTCTGCAATAATATTGCCAGCGGAGGAATGAGAGAAATACCGACTTTTAAGGGAATACCGGATGTGAGGTGAGAAAATGCCGTACGATATTGGGCCTAAAATTGGGATAGACGGAGAGGCGGAATACCGGAAACAGATCAATAACCTGATCGTCCAGACAAAGACGCTCGGGACGGAAATGAAAGTGGTCACGAGCGAATTTAAGGATAATGCCAATAGTCAGGAAGCCCTAACCAAAAAGAATGAAGTCTTGAATAAACAGATCGAGACTCAGAGCAAAAAACTGGATCTTTTGAAAGGGATGCTGGAGAAGAGTACGAAGCTCTATGGGGAGGCCGACACAAAAACCCTGCAATGGAAACAGACGGTAAATCAGGCACAGTCTGAGTTAAATAATCTACAGTCCGAACTTTCCGGGAATACCAAAAAGCTGGAAGAGATGGGATCAGAACTGGAAGATACCTCTGACTCTCTGAAAGAAACGAAAGAAAGCGCAGAAAAGGCAGCGGATGGATTCACGGTCATGAAGGGGGCGCTTGCGGATCTGGCAGCGGACAGCATGAAAAAAATCATTTCCGGGGCGAAAGATATGGTTTCCTCTTATGATGATGCGGCAACCAAAATGCAGGGGCAGACTGGCGCTACCGCCAAAGAGATGGAAAAGTATAAAGACGTCATGGAAGAAGTCTATGCCGGCGGGTATGGAGAGAATCTGGAAGAAGTTGCAGAGGCAATGTCTGAAGTAAAAAAGCAGACGAAAGAGGTAGATCCCTCCTCCTTAAAGGATATGACACGGTATGCGATGGATTTGCAGCAGACTTTTGATTTTGACGTCGCAGAATCCATAAGAACTGTGAACCAGCTGACAAAGCAGTTTGGAATCACGAATAGATTTTAGATCCGGACATTCGGTACAACAATCCCAACGCGTAGGCCAGAGCGCCGGCGAAGCTGGTCTTTACGTTTTTTCTGGGTATAAAAATAAGACACTCATGGAACCGTTTGATCCTGGTGCCTTTTTCATGGAAACCCAAAATGTTATAAATGATAAATTTATGAAAATCCATCAGAAGAAAAGGTGTTCCGCGGAGTGGTTCTCCATTCTTATTTTCCCCTTGCTGATGGCAGATGGTGTTCTCAATAATCCGGATCACAAACTCCGCGTCTCTCGGGTCAAAATCATAGCATCCACTTGCATAATCTTCCAAAAATCGCTGGCACGCCTTGATCCGATATTTGTTAGCTACTCGTTTTCCAGAAATACAGTCCTGTGCATACGCGAAGACGGTGTCCCAGTTTTTATATTGACTCATTCAGTCGCTCCAGGGCTTTATCCAGAGCGCTGCTTCTTTTCTGCTCCAGCCCTTTCGTTTTGATCTGGCGCAGTCCCCTGGGAGTCAGTCCGAAAATATTTTCCATTTCAATCAGCTCCTTCCTGAGATTCTCCATCGCCATATACAGTGCCGTCTTCCGGATGTTCTTCGCCCCGGCCTTATTCGTATATTCTTCTGTGATCTTACACCCCTCTTCGTACCATTTATCATTCAGAATTTCATACTGTATGCTCAGATCAGCATACCTGCGGACAGAGGCTTCAAACTCCGGTCGAAAAGTGCCGATTTCCTGCATATTTCCTACGGTTTTCTTATACAGCCGGGTAATGTTCGCCCGCCGCGTTTTTGCACTTTTCATACCTGTTTCCCCCTTTTCCCAAAATGTCTCAGAGATGGAAATACCTACCCCCTGCCAGTAGAGGCCGCCAAAATTTCATTCTCGCCCCCAGGGGAGGCTATTTTCCATCATCCTCTCCAGGCTCCTTTCTTCCATTCTTTTTCAGCACCTCTTCTATCATAAGTCTCAGCCATTTCACTTCTTTCGCCAGATTATCTAGGCTCCTGCATATCAGTTTTGCGCCGTTATCTCTGTCCATACCTTCGCCTCCTCTCCCTCCAATCATCTCCGGGCTTGATCATCTGCTGCAGTTGCTTTCCCAATTCACTCAATTCCCCGGTTTTTCGGTTCTCAATTTTATTGTGTGCAGCCTGGCTTACACTAATTAGGTTCCAGTCGCACCCTGTCTCTTATACACATCTCCGAGCCCACGAGACCG
>URYM01000272.1 GCA_900552095.1 uncultured Blautia sp.
GCTGCAGAAATGCCGGAAATTTTCACAAATTCCTCATAAACCTTATTAACAACTCCGGTTCCGAAAATAATCTGCAGCTGCCCGGACGCAAAAAATACTCCTTTCACGCCCTCAATATTCTCCACCCCTTCTTTGTCACACTTTTTCTCATCGCCTACCACCAGTCTCAAACGGGTAGCGCAGTGGGCTGCTGAAATCAGATTCTCTTTTCCTCCAATTTTTTCATAAACCTGCCGTGCCGCTTCCTGATACTCCATGTCCTTCCTCCTTTTCCTGAGATTGTTCCCTCTATTTTTTCTCATATTTTATAATATTTTTGTCACAATTACTTTTATTTTTATGAGAACGTTCTCATATTTATATTTTTATTATACACCAGAACTTTGATTTGTAAATTAGGATTTTTCTCCAAAAATTCCTGTCTGAATTTGTTGAAACTGACAAGAGAGACGGTTCCGAATCACAGACTATTCAGAACTGTCCCTCTTTCTTACAGATTCTCTTATCAGAATCTCATATCCCATCTTAATTTCCCGGCGCACCGGCTTCTCTTCTTCCATCATTTCCCAAAGCATCTGCGCGGCTTCCGTACCGCTGGTCTTATAAAAATAATGGACAGTAGTAAGTCTGGGCGAAATGACTCTCCCCGTCAGGCTGTCTCCCACACCTGCCAGCTGTACCTCCCCGGGGATCTGCTTCCCGATATCTTTCAGATACGCAGCCGCCCCAACCGCAATATTATCCGTTGCACAGAATACGGAATCAATCTCAGGATTTCTTCTGTACAATGCTTTCATTCCTTCATAGCCGGCCTCCACGGAAAAGCCTACCTCTTCTATATTTTCCGGCTTCAGATACCGTCTCTTCTCCGCCAGCCCTGCTTCCAGACCCTCTTTTCTGTGCTGGCCTGCCGACCTATCTTTTTCCGTCACCTGAAGACAGCCAAACTCTCTGCCCTCCTGCGCTAAAACCCCTGCCAGTTCCCTGGCTGCATTGAAATCATCCTGAAACACACAAGGGTAGCCGGACAGCTGTTGTCCCAGGATCACCACGGGTACCTGATACTCCTTTAACAGCTGCCTGTGTCTGGGCGTGAACATCGTTGCAATAAAAATCACTCCGTCCACTTTTCGCTCCCGAAACAGGGTCAGATACTTCAGTTCTTCCTCCAGGTCATTGTCCGTATTCGCCAGAATCATCTGATAATCTTTCGCAGACAACACCTGGCTGATTCCGGCCACCATCCGGCTGACTGCATCGGAATTAATCTTTGGAAGCACTACCCCGACCAGTTTTGTTTTCCTTGATCGGAGCATCTGTGCAGAAGCAGAAGGCTGATAACCTGTCTTCTCAATTACCCGGCGTATCTGTTCCCTCTTCTCTTCGCTCACATACCCGTCATTCAAATAGCGCGATACGGTGGCCCGGGAGACCCCGGCCATCTTTGCGATTTCATTAATAGTCATTTTTTAGAGTTCCACCTGCCCCTGATACGTTCCATTGATCACAAAATAAGCCAGTCCATCTTCCGGTTTCAGATAAACTTCGATTTTTTCCGGATCTTCCTGTCCCCCCTCAGTCCTCCAGATCTCCCGGATCCGCTCCGTCAGTTCCTCTATCCCGGTCTCCCGGTTCTGATACTGAAGACACAGGCTGATCTCTGTTTTCTGCTCTGCCATCTGTCTCTCATATTTTTTCATCTGTCTTTTTCTTGCCATAACTGCTTACTCCTCTTTTTGTTCTGCCTTTTCCTGCAGTTCTTCCTGCTTGATCTCCCAGTGGATCAGAAAGGTCAGTGCAGCCCGCAGCGCAATAATCCCGGCTACCAGACCGATCTCCTTCCACTCCCTCACCACAACCGTACGCAGAATTTCACTGCCCATTTTAAATTCCAGCCCCATGGCCAATCCTTTCGCCAGATAAATTCTGGTATCCTCCGATCTTCGGAGACATTTAAGGAAAGCCCTGATGCCGCTGTAAATGATGATTCCCACGCCAATAAACTCAAATACTACGATCGCCAGATTTGCAATATTGGCCAGAAAATGTTCCATCATGATATAAAGTTCTTCCATACCTTTCCCTCATCCTGCACTTATGTGAAAACATCCGTATTTTTTATTTTAACACAATTTTCTTTTTATATCCATGATTTTTTAGAGAACTGACGGTCTTCCCTTCCCCTTTTCATAATAACTGATAATCTCCTGCTCCAGCTTCACATTATGTTCCAGCATGTACGCAATCACATCACGATAACGCGCATTGCCCGAAAGAGATTCCAGACGCCCCCGGTCTCTGCTGCTCAGAGGCCTGTCTCTTATACACATCTCCGAGCCCACGAGACCG
>URYM01000273.1 GCA_900552095.1 uncultured Blautia sp.
GTATTGACATCTTGTTTAAACAAGATTATAATAAGGAACATAAAGAAGCGGCATGCATGCAAACTAAAAACAAACTGCGAAAGAGGACAGGGGAAATGGAAAATAGGAGAGAAGAGATTCGACAGATTATTTCCTGTGTGGGAGGCAAGGATAATATCTCTATGCTGACACACTGTGTAACACGGCTTCGTTTTGTGCTGAAGGATGAGACGAAGATCCGGGAGAAGGAACTGAAGGAAAATCCGCTGGTTAAGGGCTGTTTTGCGGCAAAGGGCCAGTATCAGGGGATTATCGGGCCGGGAGTGGAGAAAGTTTATAAAGAAGTCCAGGAAGAAACCGGTGCGAAAGAGGCGGACAGCGCAGAATTGAAAAAAGTGGAAACACAGAAAATGAACCGCCTTCAGAGAGCAGTGAAGATTTTTGCAGACGTCTTTTATCCGATTCTTCCCGCCATTGTGGGAGCTGGACTTCTGCTGGGAATCAGTAACATTTTAACGAATCCGGGAATCTTCGGAAGTCAGTCGGTGGTGGAGATGGTTCCTGCAGTGGCAGGCCTGGCATCTATGATTACCATGGTGGCGAACACGGCATTTACGTATATTCCGGTGCTGGTCTGCTGGTCGGCGACGAAACGTTTTGGCGGAAGTCCCATGCTGGGCGTATTTCTGGGATTGGTGCTGGTAAACGCAGAACTGATCTCCGGCGCTTCTATGTCGGCGGTGATCTCCGGGGATATCCAGCCGGAATACTGGAATGTATTTGGATTAAATATCATGAAACTGGGATATCAGAACTCTGTGCTGCCCGCACTTGCAGCTTCCTGGCTCCTGGCTTTCCTGGAGAAAAAGCTGAAAAAGGTACTGCCTGATGTGCTTCATCTGATTTTGGTAGCGCCGGTGTCTGTGTTTGTAACTGCATTTTTCACCTTCCTCTGCATTGGACCGGTGATGAATCAGGTGGCCTCCTGGCTGACAGACGGAATTTTGTTCCTGTTTGAGACAGCGCCCATTCCGGCAGGTTTTGTGTTTGGCCTTCTGTGGGAGCCGCTGGTAGTGACCGGTATGCATCATGCCCTGATCGCAGTCAACCTGCAGCTGGTAGCGGCGACGCAGCAGAGCAGTATGCTGGCGATTGTAACGATTACCTGTGTGGCTGAGGCGGGAGCAGTTCTTGCCATGAGTCTGTTAAGCCGCAGCAAAAATCAGAAGAGTATGTGTGTTTCTTCAGCAGTGTCCGCATTGCTGGGAGTGACAGAGCCGTCCATGTTTGGTGTAACGCTGGCAGCGCGCTTCCCCTTTATCTGTTCTATTGTAAGTGCCGGAATCGCCGGAGCGCTGATTATGGTATCGGGGATTTATACGGTGTCTGCAGGGCCGAGCGGTCCGCTGAGCTTTACCATTATTCCCGCACAGTTCTGGGGCATCCATTATCTGTATATGGCGCTGGCCTTTGTGCTGGCCTTTGTTTCCACCTTCCTGATCGGGAAAATGAGACGGGATAAGGAAGCAGTAAAATAGGAGAAAATCAAATGAACTGGTACCCTATATGGAGTTATCATTTTCAAAATTATGAGTCATTGCCGGCAGAATCTGCCGGCATGAATCAGATTATACACTTTTTTTCGCCGCTGGAGACAAAAGCAGTGCGGATTCTTTTTTCCAACAGTCAGGGAGAAGATCCGGTTCTCTTTGATCAGGCGGGAATCAGGACGGACAGGGAAGAAAAGAGCCTGCAGTTTGACGGGCAGAGCCGCCTTTTGCTCGCACCGGGAGAGGAACGGTGGAGTGATCCGGTGCGGATCCGGATTCCGGCAGGGGAAGCGTTTGTGCTTTCTGCCTGGGTGGAAGGGAAGATAACGTCTTATGCCGGCCTTAACAATGATTCCGTTTTTCGAGTGTCTTTTTCGGATCACAGAGGAGAAGAGATAAGACCGGAATAGATTTCCAGGGCTGCGGAGAGAAAGTTTAATCCTTATGTGTATTTCGGAGTGCGCACCATAGAAGTACTGACGGAAGACAGGGCAGAAATTATTACAGCCTTCGGGGATTCTCTGGTTCAGCAAGGACACTGGTTTCAGGAGTGGTATAAGCTTCTTCTGCAAAAGGGGAAACGGAGCGTACTCTTAAATGAAGGGATCTCAGGCAACCGGGTTTTGCGGGATGCCAGTTCCAGTTCCCGGCTGAACAGTATTTTTGGAGAGGCTGGGATAAAAAGAATCCGGAAGGATGTATTTGGGCGGTATCAGCCGGATCAGGTAATCCTGGCTGAGGGGATTAATGATCTGGTACATCCGGGAGCTGTCTCTTATACACATCTGACGCTGCCGACGATCTTACGCGTGTAGAT
>URYM01000274.1 GCA_900552095.1 uncultured Blautia sp.
TCGTGGGCTCGGAGATGTGTATAAGAGACAGGGATTGGAAATCCTTTAAAAAATTACATCCGTTTTATTATATTACAAATTTTTCACCTGCAGCGCCCGGATCGCATTCAACACCGCCAGAACCATAACTCCCACGTCTGCAAAAATAGCAAACCACATATTTGCAATCCCCACAGCTCCCAGTGCCAGACACGCAAATTTAATCACCAGCGCAAACACAATGTTCTGATATACAATCCGCAGACATTTTCTGGAAATCCTGATTGCTTTGGAAATCTTTCCGGGATCATCATCCATCAGAACCACATCCGCCGCCTCAATAGCCGCATCCGATCCCAATGCTCCCATGGCAATCCCTATATCTGCTCTTGTCAGAACCGGAGCATCATTGATCCCGTCTCCTACAAAAGCCAGTTTTTCCTTCTCCTCTTTCTTTCCGAGAAGTTCTTCCACCTTCGCCACCTTATCACCGGGAAGCAGTTCACTCCAGATCTCATCCAGACCCAGCTCTTTTCCTACCTGATCCGCCACCTTTTTTGAATCTCCGGTCAGCATAACTGTCTTCTTCACTCCTGATCTCTTCAGCTGTGCCAGTGCCTCCCTGGCATGAGGCTTGATCACATCAGAAATCACGATATGCCCCGCATATGCACCGTCCACCGCCATGTGAATAATCGTTCCCACACTGTGGCATTCCCGGTAAGCAATTCCCAGCTGCTTCATCAATTTTCCATTTCCAGCTGCCACTTCCCGTCCATCCACCTTTGCAACCACGCCGTGGCCGCTGATTTCCCGGATTTCCGTCACCCGATTTCTGTCTATTTCCTGCCCGTATGCCTTCTGCAGACTCCGGCTGATCGGATGGGAAGAAGCACACTCGGCAAGCGCCGCATACTCAAGGAGCTTCCGATCCTCCATCTCATTATGATGAATCCCGCTCACTTCAAACACGCCCCGGGTGAGCGTTCCTGTCTTATCAAATACCACATACTTTGTCTGAGAAAGTGTTTCCATATAATTGGATCCCTTGATCAGAATTCCCTCCCGGCTGGCTCCTCCGATCCCTGCAAAAAAACTCAGCGGAATACTGATTACAAGAGCACAGGGACAGCTGATCACAAGAAAAGTCAGCGCCCGGTAAATCCATGCACTCCACTGACCGCTCTGTCCCAGGAATAAAATCTGTGCCAGAGGCGGAAGTACCGCCAGCGCCAGGGCCCCATAGCAGACAGCCGGGGTATAGACACGGGCAAATTTGGAAATAAAATTCTCAGACCGGGATTTTCTGGAACTGGAATTCTCCACCAGTTCCAGAATTTTGGATACGGTAGAATCTCCAAATTCTTTTGTAGTCCGGATTTTCAAAACTCCGGTCATGTTAATGCAGCCGCTGATGATCTCATCTCCTGGCTTCACATCCCGCGGAAGACTCTCTCCGGTAAGAGCACTGGTATTCAGGCTGGAAGCGCCCTCCAGAACAACCCCGTCCAGAGGCACCTTCTCCCCCGGCTGTACCACGATAACACTCTCCTTCGCCACCTCATCCGGGTCTACTCTCTCCAGTTTTCCATTTCTCTCCACATTGGCATAATCGGGGCGAATATCCATCAGTGCACTGATACTGCGGCGGCTCTTCCCCACCGCATAACTCTGAAACAGCTCCCCCACCTGATAAAAGAGCATAACTGCAATGGCTTCATTATAATCTCCACTTCCGGAATATACCGCCAGCACAAACGCTCCCACCGTAGCGATCGCCATCAGAAAGTTTTCATCAAACACCCGGCCATTTAAGATCCCTCTTCCCGCTTTTCTCAGGATATCGTATCCGATAATCAGATAAGCTGCCAGATAGGCTGCCAGCCGCGCCGCACCGGCCACCGGCACAAAATTCAGCCCGACCGTCATTGCTGCCGCCACCAGAATCCGGATCAGCATCTTTTTCTGTTTCCTGTTCATACACTCACCCTGTCTTTCCCGTCTAAAACCTCTTGAACTTTTTAGAACTCAATCTCACAGTCCGGCTCCACCTTGCGGCAGGCTTTCAGTACATCCTTCATTACTTTTTTCGGTTCTGTACCTTCCTCAAAAGTTACGATCATCTTCTGGGTCATGAAATTCACAACTGCATCCTCCACACCTGCTGTCTTCTTCGTTGCCTCTTCCATCAGATTTGCACAATTTGCACAGTCTACTTCGATGTTGTAAGTTTTTTTCATTTTTCTCTCCCTTTCTTCTGTTTCACTTTTCATTTTATCGATTAATCATTTGTTTAATCTTTATGTTTATAATATAATCCTTACTGAAGCGGATGTCAAGACTTTTTTTCAGAAGAATATTTATC
>URYM01000275.1 GCA_900552095.1 uncultured Blautia sp.
CATGGTATACGTATCCATATCCTCCATTGTAAGACTTTCCATTGCATCTTCATCGCCGTTCCGGGCTGCTGAGATCAGCCTATTTCTGTTAGAAGCCAGCTCCTGATTCTTCTTCACCTGACCTGCGTTTTTCTCCACAGGAAATAAAATTTTCCCCTCCAGGGCAAGGCCGGAGAGGGTTACAGAAGTATCTCTGCTCCCCAGAAGCCCCTTCTTTTTCTCATCCAGAAATTCTCCTGCATTCAGCAAATAGAAAATCAGGGTAACGCCGATCCTCACATCATCACAGGCACCGGCATAAGAATCCTTATCTGCATGTTTTTCCACAATCACACGCTCATTGGTCGAGATTCCGGTTCCCCGGAAAAAAGGAAAATAGTATTCCAGATGAAATTGATCCTCCTCGTCATACTCTCCGCACACTGTTATTCCACAATCGTATCCATAAGTCCTGGACATTTCCACAAAGCAGCGTCCGTTTTCCCCCTCAGTTACCTTCTTCTCCTCATAATGTTCCTGAACATCCTTTAAAATCCTGTCCAGATCACTTTTCCTGGATATTTCAGAAAATCCTACCGCTCCCAGATAACTGTGCATCCGCGCACCCCCTTTCCTTTATTTTTGTTGACATAAAGTCATTTTCATAACCTTTTATGATTTTTTACTCTCCTTAATGTTTGGGAAGAATTTTTTCGATTCCGCCCATATACGGCCGCAGTGCTGCCGGAATATTTACAGAGCCATCCGCATTCAGATTGTTCTCCAGGAAAGCAATCAGCATTCTCGGCGGTGCCACTACAGTATTGTTCAGCGTGTGGGCGAAATATTTTCCATCTTTTCCATTGATGCGGATTCTCAGTCTTCTGGCCTGAGCATCTCCCAGGTTTGAACAGCTTCCCACCTCAAAATATTTCTTCTGTCTGGGAGACCAGGCTTCCACATCACAGGATTTCACCTTCAGATCGGCCAGATCACCGGAGCAGCACTCCAGGGTCCGCACAGGAATATCAAGAGACCGGAACAGATCTACCGTATTCTGCCACAGCTTATCATACCACTCCATACTGTCTTCCGGCCTGCACACTACGATCATTTCCTGTTTCTCAAACTGATGGATTCTGTACACTCCTCTCTCCTCCAGTCCATGCGCCCCTTTCTCCTTGCGGAAACAGGGAGAATAGCTGGTCAGAGTCTTGGGAAGTTCCTCCTCCGGAACGATCGTATCAATGAATTTTCCGATCATGGAATGTTCGCTGGTTCCGATCAGATACAGATCTTCCCCCTCGATCTTATACATCATCGCTTCCATCTCTGCAAAACTCATCACGCCGGTCACCACCTCACTGCGGATCATAAACGGCGGCACACAGTAGGTAAAGCCTCTGTTAATCATGAAATCTCTCGCATAAGCGATAACAGAAGAATGAATTCTGGCAATATCTCCCATCAGATAGTAGAAGCCATTTCCTGCAACTCTTCTGGCGCTGTCCAGATCGATCCCGTCAAATCGTTCCATAATCTCTGTATGATAAGGGATCTCAAAATCCGGGACTACCGGCTCTCCAAACTTTTCAATCTCCACATTCTCACTGTCATCTTTTCCAATGGGAACAGACGGATCTATAATATTCGGGATCACCATCATGTTCTTTTTCAGGCTTTCCTCCACCTCTTTTTCCCTCTGGCTCAGTTCTTCAATCCGGGCTGCCGATGCGGAAACTTTTGCTTTTACTTCTTCTGCTTCTTCCTTCTTTCCCTGTTTCATCAGACCGCCGATTTCTTTGGAAAGCTTATTTCTTTCCGCCCGCAGCGCTTCCACTTCCTGTTTGATTTTTCTGTTTTCCTGATCAAGCGCAATCACCTCATCTACAAGAGGCAGCTTTGCATCCTGAAATTTATTGCGGATATTCTGTTTTACAATTTCCGGATTTTCACGCACAAATTTAATATCTAACATGATTTCCTCCTCATGGCTTCCTGTTAATCTAAAAAATTATCATATAATAGTATGCTCTTTTTTTCAAGCTTCAAAACAGCCGCTCTTACTATATGGTTTACATAATGTGCTTTACATAACATCTTTACATAATTTCATTGTTATCATATGCCATTGCCGCTTTCAGCGCTTTCACTTCTTCTTCGCTGAGCATCACATAAGATTCCCCTTTTACAATCTCTTTTATGTACAGGAAACAGTTATCTCTGCTGTGTATGGCATTTAAAATGAAGCCTGAATTCTTTTTATCCAGCATGGCAAGAGCAAAACTCAGCTTTCCTCCCACATCTTCAAATGCATCATATTTTTCAATGCCGTATTTATAAAGACTCTTCCCC
>URYM01000276.1 GCA_900552095.1 uncultured Blautia sp.
AACCGCTCTTGGTCTTCCGCCCGCCCGGCATCTGAAGTCTTTCAAAAAGAATCCCTCCCAGCTGTTTTGGGGAATTGATATTGAACCTCTCCCCGGCCTGCTCATAGATCTTTTCTTCCAGCTCTTTTATCCTCACCTGTAGCTGTTCTCCGTAGACTTTGAGTGCCTCACCCTCCGCCCGGATCCCCTCCTTCTCCATATCAGAAAGGGTAAAAATCAGCGGCAGCTCGATCTCACAGTAAAGCCTTTCCATCCCCTGTTCTTCCAGCGCCCGGTGCACCGGTTCCAGAACAGCCCAGGCCGTATAGGCTCTGTATCCGGCCCACGCTGCTGTCTTCTCCTGATCCGCCTGGGAAAAGAGCGGCAGCTTGCTGCTCCCGAAGATCTCCTCCGCCGAGGGAAGCATCCGGTTCAGATACTCTTTTGCCAGATCATCACAGGTATACTCCGACTTCAGGGGATTTAAAAGATAAGCGCCCACTCCGCAGTCAAAGAGTCCCTCTCTGCAGTTGATTTTCAGGAAACGAAGCATTTCTTTCAGGTTCATAACGCCCACCCTGGGCACTTTTTCAAAAAGTTCCTCCGTCTTTTCCCTGAGATAGGATCCGCTTACAAATCCCTCCGCCGGAAGATAGGCCAGCATCTCCGGAAAAGCCAGAGCAAGCCCCAGAATATTCCCATCCTCTGTGATCAGCTCTGCTCCGATCTCCTTTTGTTTCCCCGCCTTCTCAAAGAGCTTCTCCGCCTCCCCAAAATCAGCGATCACTTCCGTATGCAGATTTTCCTGTTCTCTGTCCTCCGCTTCAAAACGGGAGAGCAGATTTTTAAATTCCAGCTGTTTAAAGAGCTGATAAGCCTCCGGCGTGTAGAGATTCCCGATCCGCGCCTGTTCCCAGTCCCAGCTGCAGGGAGCATCGGTCCGGATCGTCGCCAGATCCTTGGAAAGCTCTGCCAGATCATAATGCTCTTCCAGAGAAAGCCTTGCCTTGTTCGGTTTTACCTCTTCCAGCCGGCGATGCGCCTCCTCGATGCTTCCGAACTGCAGGATCAGCTTGGTGGCCGTCTTCTCTCCCACTCCGGGGATTCCCGGAATATTATCCGCCGTGTCCCCCATAAGCGCCTTCACATCGATAAACTGAGCCGGTGTGACCTGATAACGCTCTTTCACATCCTCCGCCAGATAATCTTCAATTACCGTTTTTCCTCCCTTGGTCTTGGGAATCCGGATCATGGTCTTTTCTGTTGCCAGCTGAAGAAGATCCCTGTCCCCGGACAGGATCGTCACTTCCATCCCTCTTCCTTCTCCCTGGCGCGCTGCCGTACCCAGTAGATCATCCGCTTCATAGCCTTCCAGCTCCAGCGTAACCACGCCCATCGCCTGCAGCACCTCTTTCATCAGGGGCACCTGTTCCCGCAGTTCCTGGGGCATTGGATTTCTCGTTCCTTTGTACTCTGCAAACATTTTATGCCGGAAGGTAGGCGCATGAAGGTCAAAGGCCACCGCCAGATAATCCGGCTTCTCCTCCTCCAGCGTCCGGAAAAGAATATTTAAAAATCCATAGACTGCATTGGTATGTTTTCCCTCCCAGTTTGTCAGATCCGGAAGTCCATAGAAAGCCCGGTTCAAAATGCTGTGTCCGTCAACCAAAACTATTTTCTCGCTCATGATATTCCTCTCTGTTTTGTTTCATTTCTATAATCTGTCTCCTCTGCAAATCTGCCGGAACCTTCCGCTATACAGAGATAAACTCCGGAACAAAGGGAAACTCCAGAATCCCCAGAGAACATAATACAGTCCCGGCCAGCAGAGCCGCCGCGGTCAGCAAACAAAAAAAGACCAGCCAGTGCATTCTTCTGCGCCTGCGCAGTCCCTGCTCTTTCATCCGTATATCCCGCTTCAAAAGCTCCATAATATTATACGTATCCTGCTTTTCATCATCCAGATACTGTACTGCCCGGCTGACAATGTAATACGTCTCCAGTTCATCATAACAGGAAGGACACTGCTTGATATGTTCAATGAACGCTTCCAGTTCCCTGGGCTGCAGGCGGTTCTCTATATAAGGCGTAATCTTCTGTAAAGCTTCCTCGCACTTCATACCTTCATCTCCAAGCACCTTAGATTATGAAGTCATTATAACACGCTTCCCTTCTTCTGTGAATAACCATTTCTCCTCCCGTCTCCCTTCCGGTGCAATTTTTCCGATCCGTTCACAAAAAGCTTGCATATCCTTTTTAAATATGTTAAGATTATTCCGTTGTCAGATTGTGCCGCTGTGGCGGAATTGGCAGACGCACTTGACTCAAAATCAAGCGGGTAAC
>URYM01000277.1 GCA_900552095.1 uncultured Blautia sp.
TTTCACACCCTTTCAGCAGCCGTTTCACGTTTTCCCTGTGACGGTACAGCGCCATCGCCATCAGTGCCAGGGACAGAAGATACATTTCCGGAAGATATCCTTCATCCACTTTCAGCATCCCGCTCTGTCCCATGAAGAACAGTCCTCCCACAAAAACTACGTAGACAAGTATGGATCCCAGAGAAACGTAATGTGTTGTAAAGAAGACAAGCAGAAAAACTGCCAGTGCCGCCAGTGTCAGTCTCCAGTCAAAAGAAAGCAGAAGCCCTGCCGTCGCCGCGATTCCCTTTCCTCCCTTGAATCCCAGATAAAAAGGGAAATTGTGTCCCAGAATCGTTCCCGCTGCCGCATAGAGCCCCAGCAGCAGTACCATATCCGGATTACTCCTGCCATAAATCAAATGCACGATCAGAACCGCGATCACACACTTGAAGGCGTCTCCCAGAAGTGTGAGCGCGCCTGCCTTCCGGCCCAGTGTCCGCAGCGCATTCGTCGTCCCCGCATTCCCGCTTCCATAATTCCGGATATCAATTCCGTGCATTTTTCCATAGATATACGAAGTCTGGAACAATCCGCACGCATATCCGATTGCCAGACAAACCACTCGTTCCATCTTACTGCTCTTGCCCTTTCCTCTCCCGAATAATAAACTTTAACGATGTTCCCCGGAACCCGAACGCATCCCGGATCCGGTTCTCCAGATACCGGATATAAGAGAAATGTGCCAGTTCCTTATCATTTACAAAAATAACGAAAGTTGGCGGTTTTACAGAAACCTGGGTCATATAGTACAGCCGCAGGCGCTTGCCCTTATCGGAAGGCGGCTGCTGCAGAGCTACTGCCTCCGTCAGGATCTCATTGAGCACTCCGGTCTGTACCCGCAGTGTCTGATACTGAAGAACCATGTCAATAGTCTCAAAAAGCTTTGGCAGACGCTGCCCGGTTTCTGCCGAGATAAAAAGGAGCTCCGCATAGGGCATAAATGAGAGTACTTCCCTTACTTTGTTGGTATATTTGTAAATCGTCTTATCATCTTTTTCAATGGCATCCCATTTGTTGACAGCGACAATGACTCCCTTTCCTCTCTCGTGGGCAATCCCCGCAATCTTGGCGTCCTGTTCGGTCACACCTTCCACCGCATCGATCACCACGATCACCACATCTGCCCGCTCCACCGCAGACACGGTACGGATAATACTGTATCTCTCGATCTCTTCTTTAATCTTGTTTTTCCGCCGCAGTCCTGCTGTGTCAATAAAGACATACTCATGATCACCCCAGATTACTTTCGTGTCCACAGCATCTCTTGTGGTACCTGCAATATCAGACACGATCAGGCGGTTCTGTCCCAGAAGCTTATTGATCAGAGATGATTTTCCCACATTGGGTTTTCCCACGATCGCAATCTTCGGAATCTCATCTTCCTCATCCCCGTCTGCTGAAGCCGGAAAATGCTTTACCACCTCATCCAGCATATCTCCCAGGCCCAGCTTACTCTGCGCAGAGATAGGCATGGGATCTCCGATCCCCAGATTATAAAATTCATATACATCCACCATATGCTTCTCAAAGCTGTCCACCTTATTGACCGTAAGGATCACCGGCTTCCCGCTCCTTCTCAGCATATCTGCCACCTTGGCATCCGAATCCACCAGCCCCTGGCGCACATCCACCAGGAAAATGATCACATCCGCCGTGTCGATGGCAATCTGCGCCTGCTCTCTCATCTGGGAGAGAATAATATCCTTGCTCTCCGGCTCAATACCTCCCGTATCTACCATAGTGAAATGATGGTTCAGCCACTCTACCTCCGCATAGATCCTGTCCCGGGTAACGCCGGGGGTATCTTTTACAATTGAAATATTTCCGCCCGCCAGGGCATTAAACAACGTAGACTTTCCTACATTAGGCCGTCCCACAATTGCTACAATCGGCTTGCTCATAGATTTGTCTCCTTCTGTGTGTTGTCTCTTTCTGCTCTCCCAGAACTGACCTCACCAGGTCAGCCCCTTCTGTTTCTACCACATCAATGGAAATCTGCAGGGCTTCCTCTGCCATCTCCACAGTCACGTCGTCGAGGAAAACATTTTCCCCTGCCCGCAGCATATTACAGGGAATCAGAAGCTGCTCTCCCAGATCCTGTCCCTTCAGCTGCCGGATAAGATCCTGACCGGTAACCAGCCCGGACACAGTAATATTTGATCCGAAGAAATCATTCCGGATCGGATAAACCCTGGTCTCTACCTGTTCATACTTCTGGCGGATCTCTCTCATCAGCTCCGCCAGCGTGGGCGCTGCCAGCTCTCCTGTAGCA
>URYM01000278.1 GCA_900552095.1 uncultured Blautia sp.
ACGAGATCTAGTACGGTCTCGTGGGCTCGGAGATGTGTATAAGAGACAGAAATAGAATATCTCATTCCGGCAAAACCACTCTGATAAATCAGATCCACAATCAGCTTCATCTCATGAATACACTCAAAATAAGCATTTTCCGGCGCATATCCCGCTTCCACCAGTGTCTCAAATCCCGCCTTCATAAGTGCGCACACACCGCCGCAGAGAACGGCCTGCTCACCAAAGAGATCTGTCTCCGTCTCCACCTGGAAAGTAGTCTCCAGTACACCTGCTCTTGCTCCGCCCAGAGCCTGCGCATAGGCCAGTGCCCGGTCAAGCGCTTTGCCCGTAGCATCCTGATGAACCGCTACCAGACAGGGAGTTCCTCTTCCAATCTGATACTCGCTTCTTACTGTATGCCCGGGAGCCTTGGGAGCGATCATTGTCACATCTACGTTCTTCGGAGGTCTGATCTGGCCGAAATGGATCGCAAAGCCGTGTGCAAACATCAGCATATTGCCCTCCTCCAGGTTGGGCTCGATAGACTCTTTGTACATCTTTGCCTGCTTCTCATCATTGATCAGGATCATAATAATATCTGCCCGCTTTGCCGCCTCAGCAGCAGTATATACCTCAAATCCCTGCTTTTCGGCTTTCTCCCAGGACTTGCTTCCCTCATAGAGACCTACGATAACTTTGCACCCGGAATCTCTGAGGTTCTGAGCATGTGCGTGTCCCTGGCTTCCATAGCCGATAATGGCAATTGTTTTGCCCTCCAGCAGACTCATATTACAATCTTCCTGATAATAAATCTTAACTGCCATGTTTCTTCCTCCTGTTTTGTATAAAATATATGGTCAGAGAATTTCTTCCCCAGCACTCCTCCTTACAGATAGCGGACATCCGCAACTCCCCGGGACAGGCCCGTGATCCCTGTTCTGGCCACCTCCAGAATCTCATAACTTCCGGCCAGTACATGCATAAAGCCCTCCAGCTTGTTTTTGGAACCGGTCAGCTCAATGATCATGGATTCTTTTCCCACGTCTACGATCTTGGCCCGGAAAATATGAACGATGGAAAGCAGTCCTTCACGGCGATCCTCTGCTACGCGAACCTTCACCATAACAAGTTCACGGCTCACGCTCTCTTCCGGCTCCAGCACCTTGATATCCTTGACATCCACCAGCTTTCTCAGCTGCCTCGTAATCTGTTCCAGAACCACATCATCTCCGGAACACACTACCGTCATGCGGGAATAATTGGGATCCGCCGTCTCGCCCACAGAAAGGCTGGCAATATTATATCCCCGGCGGCTGAACAGCCCCGATACCCGGCTGAGTACACCGGCCGTATTATCTACAAGAATCGACAAAACCCTCTTCATAATAAGCCTCCCTTTTCCCGACGTGTCGGTACTTTTCTGATATTTTAGCAACTCATCCCATTTTTGTCAACCGATTCCCCTGTTCAATCCGGCCTCTTCCTATACAAAATTGGAATGACTGCTATAACTATTCTGCGGCAGGCGCATTTTCCAAAGTCCCGTCTGCCGGCTCTGCCGCTGCCGCCTCCAGAAGAGGCGCAAGAGAAGTATCCTGGAAAAAGGTATTGGCATTATACAGGTACAGCACATCCGTAATCTCCTCTGTTTCCACCAGCATGGCCAGATCATCATAATAATACCGCGGATCCACTACCACGATCTCCCGATAGTAAGGCGCCAGAAAAGGCAGAAAACAATTGGCATAGGAGTCTTTCAGAACCAGAAGACGCCGTCCGCCCTCCACAGGCGTCTCGATCTTTATCTCCGGATGATTTCCATCCAGAAATACCGTATACGCATCCCGAATGGCAAGATTTTCCGAATTGTAAAAAGAACCCGACTTTTTCTGTTCACTCACATAGGTGACCACCGATCCCGGCAATCCCTCTTCCCGGGGCTGAACTTCAATTTCCTCTTTCTTATTCATGCGAAAACCGCTCTTGGCAGAAAGGGTCCCCCGAAATTCATCAGACACCGTCATCCCTCTGTATTCCGGAATCTGTTCTGTGATCTCCATAACAGGCGCAGCCTGGGCAAAGGCCTCATAAGCCCCTCTTGTGGTCCAGTGGTGATCTGTTCTGTAATAGAGCTGAACTTTATTATCCCTGCATTCTGCAAAATGATCCCGGATATCGATTGGAACAAAGCCATTCTCCGTCACAGAATCATAAACCTGATCCATCCAAAGATCCTGATCTGCCACAGGCGCCCCCACAGGCAGATTTTTTTCCATAATATTCACCGCCGTAGGCGCCAGAAGAAAATACTGCTTCAGATCTGT
>URYM01000279.1 GCA_900552095.1 uncultured Blautia sp.
GGATCAGGGGAGAAGAGACAGAAAGCCTTTTGGCAAAAGCTTCCAGGATTTCTGTTTCCTCCGCCGGTTTTTCAGCGAAAAGCTGAACCAGCTTCCAGGAGCCGTTCTCCTGAAAGATCATTCCCAGAAGATAGAGGTGGGAACGGCGGTGGTCGAGTCCGGTCGTCTCAATATCAAAGAAGAGAGAGGAGTCCGGGAAAGCCCTGCTGTTCAGCTGTTCCTGCAATTTGTCATCTAATGTATAAAATTCTGTAAACAAAAAAAGACCTCCTTTTGTATTCGATTATATACCAGAAAGAAAAAAATAGATAGTGATTTTTCAGGAGGAATGGAGTATCATAAGACTAGGAAAAATAAGGGGGATTTGTTATTTTGTTGACACAGTTTTCAATTTTGGGAATCGATCTGTATCATATTCTGGCCTGGTTTTTTGCCTATAGTTTTCTGGGATGGGTCTGGGAGAGCTGTTATGTATCTGCGAAAGAAAAGAAGTGGATCAACCGGGGATTTGTGGCAGGGCCGGTGGTGACGATCTATGGGGTGGGAGCGGTGGTGGTCTATGTACTGCTGCGTCCGCTGGCGGATCATATCCTTCTCCTGTATCTGGGAGGCGTGGTTTTGGCTACCGTACTGGAATATGTGACGGGAAAACTGATGGAGTCTTTGTTTCACACGAACTGGTGGGATTACAGCAATAAGAAGTTTAATTTCCAGGGAGTAATCTGTCTGGGGAGTTCTTTGGCCTGGGGCTTTTTTACGCTCATTCTTTTTTATGTGCTTTATCCCGGGGTCAGCTATGTGGTAGATCTGGTTCCGGTGCGGGTGGGCGTCTTTTTGATCTGGAGTTTTATCCTGCTGTATCTGGTGGATTTTTCCATCGCTGTGGCACAGGCTGCTCATCTTTCCAGGAAACTGCGTTCGCTGGATGCGGCCTGGGATGAGTTCCTGGAGTATCTGCAGGGCAGCAGCCTGGCAGGGATCGCTTTGGAGTTTAAGGAGAGAGCTTCCCTTTACAGAAGAGAGAGCTCCCGCAGGAAGGTGGGACAGTATCTGGCAGAGAGAAAAGAGAAGTTCCGGACTTCCCTGGAGCGTCTGGAAGATGTCAGTCAGGAATTGCAGAATGGCTTTTGGGAGCGGTATGATGATTTTGCCCGGTCTTATCAGGAACGGAAAGCTGCGCTGTCCCGCACCCACAGGCGGCTGCTGCGGGCTTATCCCAGTCTGGGAATAAAGAGAAAGAAGCAGGAGAATAAGCATAAAAAAACAGGAGGAAAACAGCATGGCTAATTTCACATTCCGAGGAGGGATCCATCCCTATGACGGAAAGGAGCTGACCAAAGATAAGCCGGTGAAAGTTTTTAAGCCGGAAGGAGAACTGATTTTTCCCCTTTCCCAGCATATCGGCGCGCCGGCAAAGGCGGTGGTGAAAAGGGGGGATCGGGTACTGGCGGGACAGAAGATCGGAGAACCTGGCGGTTTCGTGTCAGCCCCTGTCTTTTCCAGCATTTCCGGCATTGTCAAGAAGATTGAGCCGCACCTCACGGTGACGGGAGCGATGGTGGAATCAATTTTTGTGGAGAATGACGGACTTTATGAGCGGGTTCCTGTTCCAGAGAAGAGAGCGCTCAAAGACCTCTCCGGAGAAGAGATTCTCGCGAGAGTCCGGGAAGCCGGTGTGGTTGGAATGGGCGGTGCGGGATTTCCCACCCATGTAAAACTGGCACCCAAAGATCCGGATAAAATTGATTATGTGCTGGTGAACGGAGCCGAGTGCGAACCTTATCTGACCAGCGATTATCGCCGGATGATGGACGAGCCGGAGCAGGTGATCGAAGGACTTCGGGTGATCCTGAAACTTTTTCCGGGGGCCCGTGGTTACATATGCGTGGAAGATAATAAAATGGACTGCGTGGAGCGTTTGAGAAATCTGCTTCTGAACGACCCGAGGATCGGGGTGAAAGTGATGAAGACCAAGTATCCTCAGGGGGCGGAGCGGATGATGATCGCGGCGGCTACGGGGAGGGAGATCAATTCTTCCCAGCTTCCTGCGGATGCAGGCTGTATCGTGGACAATGTGGAGACGGTAGCGGCAATTTACCGGGCTGTCATTGAGGGAGAACCCATGCTGGAGAAGACGGTGACCGTTACCGGTGACGGGATCCAGGAGCCTGGAAATTTTAAAGTTCCTCTGGGAACAGACTTTGCCAGTATTATTGAGGCGGCGGGAGGACCTGTCTCTTATACACATCTCCGAGCCCACGAGACCGTACTAGATCTCGT
>URYM01000280.1 GCA_900552095.1 uncultured Blautia sp.
GAGATCTAGTACGGTCTCGTGGGCTCGGAGATGTGTATAAGAGACAGGCTCTGTACCGTGTTGGGCATGCTCATTCCCTGGATGAATCAGATGATTTTCCAGGAAGTGATCCCTGCCGGCCAGGTAAATATGGTGTTTTCCACTGGCTTTCTGCTTCTTTGTTGCGCGGTGTCCCGGTTCTTTTTTCAGGCGATCCGAGGATTTTTACAGTGTCGGATCGAGACCAGGATGACGATTGCTTTTAAAAATGCGGTGATGGAGAGAGTGATGGGACTTCCGGTCCGTTTTTTTCAGAAACAGCAGGCGGGAGGGTTGGCAGAGAAAATCCGGATCTTCAGCATGCTGCCCCAGGTGTTGTGTACCATTGTGCTGGGAGGCGGGATGACTGCCCTGTTTTCTGTGGTATATTTGTTTCAGATTCAGAGGATGACACCTGCTCTTTTTCCTGCGGCTTTCCTCGTGCTTCTTTTTCAGACTGGACTTTCTCTGGGGATGATCCGTCTGAGAATCAAAAAAGTACGCCGGGAAATGGAAGCGGGAGAAAAGGCGGACAGCGTGGTGTTCTCCATTTTCCAGGGGATCCAGAAGATCCGCTTAAGCGGAGCGGAAAAAAGAGCTTTCGCAAAATGGGCAGAAGCCTATGGAGAACAGGCAAAAGCCAAATTTTCTTATCCGCTGCTGCTCCATATGGAAGGGGCGTTGCAGGTGGCGGTGATGCTTCTGGGAACAACTGTATTTTACACAAAAGCGGCGGCCATGCAGATCCCTGTTTCCGGATTTTTGGCCTTTCAGAGCGCGTATGGAATGATCAGTGGGGCGCTTTTGTCGCTGGCGGCGTTGACACCGGTGATCGCGCTGATTGACCCGATTTTTCAGACGGGAGAACCTTTTATGCGTATGTGCCCGGAGACGGATGGAAAAAAGCGAAAGGTAAAGACCCTGTCCGGAAATCTGGAATTAAGCCATGTGACCTTTCGGTATTCGGAACAGGAGCCTGTGATCTTACAGGATCTGAGCCTGAAGATCAAAAGGGGGCAGTATGTGGCGCTGGTGGGAAGCACCGGCTGCGGGAAGTCTACCCTGATGCGTCTACTGCTGGGATTTGAAAAGCCAAAAAAAGGAGCCATCTATTATGACGGCATCGATATGGCTCAGATGGATTTGAAATCGCTGCGAAGCCATATAGGTGTGGTGATGCAGAACGGACAGCTCTTTCAGGGGGATTTATATTCCAATATTACGATTTCTGCTCCTCATGCCGGACAGAAGGAGGCCTGGGAGGCAGCTGAAGTGGCCGGGATTGCGGATGATATCCGGCGGATGCCGATGGGAATGAGCACTTTGATCAGTGAGGGCGGAGGCGGCATTTCCGGCGGTCAGAGGCAAAGGATTCTGATTGCCCGGGCGGTGGCCGGAAGCCCCAAAATTTTATTTCTGGATGAGGCAACCTCAGCGTTGGATAATCTGACGCAGAAGCAGGTATCCGATTCTCTGGAGAAACTGAAGATTACCAGGATTGTGATTGCACATCGGCTTTCTACTATAAAAAATTGTGACCGGATTCTGGTGTTGGATAAGGGGAAGATCGTAGAGGACGGAACGTATGAGGAACTGATGAAACAAGAAGGATTTTTTGCAGAGCTGGTAAAGCGCCAGCAGAAAGGTTAGGAAAGAAAATGAATGCAGAGATTAAGAAAACAGATGGTACAGTGGAAGTTGTAATTGAGGGACGGGTAGATACGACCACAGCTCCCAGGCTGGAGAAAATCATTCGGGAACAGATGGAAGACTGTCAGGAATTGATCCTGAATATGGAGAAGATGGATTATATGTCTTCGGCCGGTCTGCGGGTTCTTCTGGTAACGCAGAAGCAGATGCAGAAACAGGGGAGCATGGTGTTGCGCCAGGTAGGAGAGCCGGTGATGGAAGTTCTGGAAATGACTGGTTTTTCCGATATTCTGACGATCGAATAGGGGAAGCAAAATGAAGCTGATTTATCTGGGGATTGATCTTTTGGCTCCGGTACTAAAAACGGCGCTGGAAGAGGGACATACCGTTGCGCGGGTTTATACCTGTCCGACAGATAATGTGACAGAATTTAACAAAGAGATCAAAAGACTGGCCGCAGAGCATGGCATCCCGTGTACCGAAGAGCGGATTACGCGGGAGGAAATCAGAAGCGCCCGGGAAGAGGGATGTCATCTAATCCTGTGCGCGGCTTACTATTACCTGTCTCTTATACACATCTCCGAGCCCACGAGACCGTACTAGATCTCG
>URYM01000281.1 GCA_900552095.1 uncultured Blautia sp.
TCGGCAGCGTCAGATGTGTATAAGAGACAGGTACAGTTTTTTGCTCTGCGGGAAGCCGGATCGGATGCTGATTCCTGGGATTTGGGAGAAGAGACAGATGAGCTGGTCATGGGAGACACGGCAAAGCTGGATGATCCTATTCCGGGGGCGGATGAGGCGGCGCTGAAATCCATCGCGGGCGGAACCATTCTCGTAGGCGGCGGAGATAATCTCTATCAGGGCAGCGGCAAGGTTCCGGATAAAAACGGAAATACAGCCGGCAAAGAGGAGCAGGGAACGATCTCCTCAGGGGGAAGCGCATCCGGGTCTTCTTCCGGAAATAAAGTTACGGGAACATCTGTCAGCCAGAATAAAAAACCGCAGACAGATAAGCCGGATACGGTAATTCCCAAAACAAACGATTCTACAACGGTTACGCCGTATATTATTCTCGGCGTGGGATCGCTGGTACTGCTCATTGTTTTCGGTATTATGTACTTCATTGTAAAAAAGAAAAAGAAATAACAGCTTCTTATCAGGGCATCTTCCCAAAAGGGAAGGTGCCCTGAATCAGTTTCCGGGGATGAAAAGAAAAGTCCGTATAAAGAAGAAAGTTTTGGCATATGCTTCTTTAGGAGGGATTGCAGATGGACAAAATAAAGGAGCAGATACCAAAAGGTATGAAGGTATTAAGAGCACTGATCTTTTCTTATCTCGTGACAGGAATCAGCCTGCTGATCCTGGCAGTTTTGCTGTATAAGTTAGATCTGGGAGAGGGGCAGATTACGGCGGGGATTGTGATCATCTATATTCTGTCCTGCTTTTTCGGCGGATTTTTACTGGGCAGGCAGGCGGAGAGCCGAAGATTTCTCTGGGGACTGGTTCTGGGCGGGGTGTATTTTCTGCTTCTGCTCTTGATTTCCGGGCTCCTGGAACCGGGAAATCTGGCCGGAGGCAAAACGATGCTGACGTCCCTGTTTCTGTGTCTGGGAGGAGGAATGCTGGGAGGAATGCTGGCGGGAAGCTGAGAAACGTGAGAAGGAGGAAAGGGAAAACTGGGATTTCCTGCAAAAAAGACTTTAAAAACAGGAAGGGGTATGGTATAATGATTCACAGCAAAACAACCAAGGAGGAGAAAAAAATGAAGCATATCAAAACTTTAAATACAAAGAGCTTACAGAACACAGTAAAAAAAGGTGGTTGCGGTGAATGCCAGACTTCCTGCCAGTCCGCATGTAAGACATCCTGTACAGTAGGAAATCAGACCTGCGAACATAGCAAATAAGGAGCTGTTATCCGTAAATAGCAAGCAGCGGTGGAAAAACCGCTGCTTTTCTTCGTATTACTGAAAGAGAGACTCTTTAATAATAGGAAGAAAAAATTCATTATACATAGTAAAAGGAGTACAGTTATGGTTCATTTGTATCAGAATAATGGCTATAATATGGTGCTGGATGTGAACAGCGGTTCTGTCCATGTGGTTGATGAGCTGGTCTACCAGGTGATCTCTCTTCTGAAAGAAGGAAAAAAAGAGGAAGAGATTGCCGGACTTCTGACCGCCTGGGGAGCGGGAGAAGTGGAGGAAGCGCTGGAAGAGTGCCGGGAATTAAAAGAGGCCGGAATGCTGTTTACTGAAGACGTCTATGAAAATGCCATTGATTTATTTAAAGAGAGACCGGTGGTGGTGAAGGCACTCTGTCTTCACATTGCCCACGACTGCAATCTGGCCTGCCGTTATTGCTTTGCCGAGGAGGGAGAGTATCACGGCAGAAGGGCGCTTATGTCCTTTGAGGTGGGAAAAAAAGCTCTTGATTTCCTGATTGCCAATTCCGGAAGCCGGAGAAATCTGGAGGTAGATTTCTTTGGAGGAGAACCGCTGATGAACTGGCAGGTGGTAAAAGACCTGGTCGCCTACGGAAGAGAGCAGGAGAAGCTGCACGGGAAACATTTCCGGTTTACGCTTACTACCAACGGAGTTCTGTTAAATGACGAGGTGATGGAGTTCTGCAACCGGGAGATGGATAACGTGGTTTTAAGTGTGGACGGAAGAAAAGAAGTCCATGACAGAATGCGCCCCTTCCCCAAGGGAGCCGGAAGCTATGACCTTGTGATCCCAAAATTTCAGAAGTTTGCAGAGAGCAGACATCAGGATAAGTATTATGTGAGAGGAACTTTTACCCGCTATAACCTGGATTTTGCAAAGGATGTATTAAGTCTGGCAGATCTGGGCTTCAAGCTGATTTCCCTGTCTCTTATACACATCTCCGAGCCCACGAGACCGTACTAGATCTCGT
>URYM01000282.1 GCA_900552095.1 uncultured Blautia sp.
GCGTAAGATCGTCGGCAGCGTCAGATGTGTATAAGAGACAGGTATAATAATCATAAATTTTTGCGAAATTTATCAGGGAGGAGCAGAGTATCGAGCGTATCTGAAAAACAGGGGAAGAGAAAGGAGCAATACAAATGGCAGGATTTAAGTTAAAAGTTACACCGGAGATGGAGGCACTGACGGAGATCTGTAAGGCAAACAGTCAGATGGACACATCCCTGTACGGAAAATATGATGTAAAGAGAGGTCTGCGTGATATCAACGGAAAGGGTGTGCTGGCCGGACTGACGCAGATTTCCAATATTGTTTCATCCAAGATGGTGGACGGTCAGTCCGTTCCCTGTGAGGGAGAGCTTTATTACCGCGGGTATAACATCAACGATCTGACTCAGGGATTTCTCCGTGAGGGAAGGTTTGGCTTTGAGGAAGTTGCTTATCTGCTGCTGTTTGGCGTGCTTCCCAATGAGGACCAGCTGGAACATTTCAAAGGAATCCTGGCGGCGCAGAGATCTCTGCCCACAAATTTTGTCCGGGACGTGATCATGAAGGCGCCCAGCAAGGATATGATGAATACTCTTTCCCGAAGTGTTCTGACTCTTTACGCTTACGATGCCAACGCGGATGACATCTCTCTGTCCAATGTACTGCGTCAGTGTCTGACGCTGATCAGTGTCTTTCCCATGCTTTCGGTATATGGCTATCATGCATACAATCATTACATAAAGGGAAAGAGCCTCTATATCCACAGACCGGATGAGAAGCTGTCCATGGCGGAAAATATCCTGCTGATGCTCCGGCCGGATCAGAAATACAGCAAGCTGGAGGCCACGATCCTGGATCTGGCGCTGGTACTCCACATGGAGCATGGAGGAGGAAATAACTCCACCTTCACGACGCATGTGGTATCTTCCTCGGGAACAGACACCTACTCTGCTATCGCGGCAGCCCTGGGATCTTTAAAAGGACCCAAGCATGGCGGAGCCAACATTAAGGTGGTGAAGATGTTCCAGGATATGAGAAAACATGTGAAGCACTATGACGATGATGAGGAGATCTGTGCTTATCTGCGCGCGCTGCTTCATAAAGAGGCCTTTGACCGCCGCGGCCTGATTTATGGAATGGGACATGCGGTCTATTCGATCTCTGATCCCAGAGCGACAATTTTCAAAGGATTTGTGGAGAAGCTGGCAAAAGAGAAGGGAAGAGAGAAGGATTTCAAACTTTATTCCAAGGTAGAGGAACTGGCGCCGAAGGTGATTGGCGAGGAGCGCCATATTTACAAGGGTGTAAGCGCCAATGTGGACTTTTACAGCGGATTTGTATACAGCATGCTGGATCTTCCCCTGGAGCTGTACACACCGGTGTTTGCCATCGCCCGTATTGTGGGCTGGAGTGCACACCGGATGGAGGAGCTGATCAATACAGATAAGATCATTCGTCCGGCCTATAAGAATGTGAAGGAAGAAGAGCAGTATATCAGTCTGGGAGACAGATAAGGAAAAAGCAGGTGAGGAAAATGGAACAGGCAGCATTGATTCTTGAAGGAGGAGCCAACCGGGGGATCTTCACCGCGGGAGTTCTGGATTTCCTGATGGATCAGGATTTTCGTGCTTCCTATGTGGTAGGAGTTTCTGCAGGCGCCTGTAATGCGCTGGGCTATGTATCGGAACAAAGGGGCAGGACAAGGGACTGCATCCTGGCACAGAATGAGGAAAAAGATAAGTTAGAAGAGATGAAGCGGGCCGCCAGGACCCGCAGTCTCTTTGATATGGATCAGTTGTTTGACCGCTTTCCCAACGGAGAGATCCCTTTTGATTACGGGACCTATTTTTCTTCTCCTACAGAATGTGAGCTGGTGCTGACCAACTGCCGCACAGGAAGGGCAGAATACCGGCAGGAGAGGCAGGACAGGAAACGCCTGATGGATCTGTGCCGGGCATCCTGCAGCGTTCCGGTGGGAACGCCCATGGTGGAGATTGGTGGCACGCCCTATCTGGACGGAGGACTGGCGGATTCGATTCCGATTCTCAGGGCAATGGAAAAGGGCTGGAGAAAGAATATTGTAGTGCTCACCAGAAATGCGGGCTATCGGAAAAAGCCGCCCCACGCGGCACGGGCGCTCTATCAGGCTGCCTATACAAAATATCCCGAGCTTTTAAAGACGCTGCTGAAAAGGGCGCGGATGTACAACCGGACGCTGGCGGCTATTGAAAAGTGGGAGCCTGTCTCTTATACACATCTCCGAGCCCACGAGACCGTACTAGATCTCGTA
>URYM01000283.1 GCA_900552095.1 uncultured Blautia sp.
AGATCGTCGGCAGCGTCAGATGTGTATAAGAGACAGAAGAAACAGTTTCTCTTTCTGATGATCGTCTGGGCGCTGACAGGCATCTGGCACGGGGCGGCCTGGAATTTCCTGGCGTGGGGACTCTATTTCGGAATTCTTCTGGCGGTAGAAAAGTTTTTCCTGAAACCAGTTCTGGAGCGTCTGCCGGCCTGGGCAGGATGGCTATATACGTTTGTGCTGGTGATGGTAAGCTGGGTGATCTTTGCGCTGGATTCTCTGAAGCAGGCGGGGGATTACCTCCTTGCCATGGTGGGGAGAAACGGCCTGTGGGATGAAAAGAGCCTTTATCTTCTGGCAAGTTATGGCCTGCTGCTGGTGGTGTTTACAGTGGGAGCTACACTGCTTCCGAGCAAGGCGGCAGAATATCTGAGGGAAAAGACAGGAGAGAAATTTGTTGTCTTTGAACTGCTCTTTGTGGTTCTGGTTTTCGGATTCAGTGTGGTGTATCTGACAGGAGATACGTATAATCCGTTTCTTTATTTTCGTTTTTAGGGGGTGCTGCCATGGAAGACAGAAAGAGGAATAGGCTTCTGACAGGAACTTTTCTGGCGCTGATTTTTGGAATGACATGCTGGAGCCTGCTTAAGAAGGACACCATTTTTTCGGAGAAGGAGAAGCGGTACCTGCAGCAGAAACCGGAGTTTTCCTGGGAGGCTTTAAAGAATGGAAGCTTTGGGAAAGATTATGAGACTTATTTAAATGATCAGTTTCCGAAACGGGATCTTCTGAATCTGCTGCGCACGGATTGTGAGCGGCTGGCCGGTAAAACGATGATTTCCGGCGTTTATCTGGGGAGAGATCATTATCTGATGGAACACCGGGAAGAGACGGAATTCGAGACAGCGCTTGCCCGGGGAAACGAAAGAAAGCTGCTGGAATTTACGGGGAAGGCGGCAGAAAAGTTAGGAGAGGACAGGGTGCGGGTTCTGATGGTTCCCGGGGCGGAAACGGTGCTGGAAGACTGTCTTCCGCCCCGGGCGCCGGAAGCGGCGGAGAAAGAGGCGATTGCCCGGTTGGAAGAGCATTTCCGGGAAAAGGGGCTGAAGACCTGTCTGGTTCCTGCGCTGGAAACACTCACAGAGGCGCACCGGCAGGAAAAAGAAAGGCAGATTTATTACAGGACGGATCATCACTGGACAGAGGAGGGAGCCTTTCTTGGCTATGAGGCCTGGGCGAAAAGCTGTGGAAAACAGCCGTGGAAACGGGAAGATTTTGTGGAAGAAGAGATGAAAAATGACTTTTTCGGGACACTGTCCGCCCGTACCGGCATTCAGGAGAAGGCTGATACGCTGTTGGCTTTCCTCCCGGCAGAAAAGCAGGATTACCGGGTGATCTACAGTGACGGCGAGAGCGCTTCCCTCTATGCAGAAGAGATGCTTTCAGGCCCGGAGCCTTATGCGGTCTATCTGAAAGGAAATCAGGCTCTCACAGAGATCAGAAATGAGAGCCTGGAGGGAGGAACCCTTCTGGTGCTCAAGGACTCCTATGGAAATGCCATGATCCCCTTTCTGGCCAATCATTTTGAAACGATTTATGTGATCGATCAGCGTTACTGGCGGGGGGATCCGGAAGTATTTATGGAGGAACAGAAGGTAACCGATCTGTGCATCCTGTATGGATATGGCCAGTTTATAAAAGAGCCGGGTTTTCTGGCCGGCTGACCGGTTACAGAATATCAATCTGGCAGGCCTTCATGGCCTCCAGGGCGCGGCGGTGGCTCTCCGGGGTAACGCCGGCGCAGCAGGAGGAGTCCACTGCGATGTCAGCCTCAGGAAAGGCGGCCCGCAGCAGCATGGCGTTGGAAATGACACAGATATCTGTGCACAGTCCGACTAGAGTAATGCTGCTGACGGGCTCTTTTGATGCCAGAGAGGAGA
The DNA here is from genome assembly GCA_900552095.1 of uncultured Blautia sp. Taxonomy (GTDB): domain Bacteria; phylum Bacillota; class Clostridia; order Lachnospirales; family Lachnospiraceae; genus Egerieimonas. Next base: position 1,917 of record URYM01000283.1, read on the forward strand.
GCAGATGAACCAGGGCAGTGGAGCCGAAAGCTGGTTTGTCAATGATTTCCCCGTGGAAAGCCAGGACAAGAGATTCGATTTCCGGATGAAGTTCCCATCCTTTTGTCCCTTTGATGCAGTGTTCTACAGGAAGACGCATTCCCTCGTGGGTCTCCAGATAATCAGGTCCGTGGGTGTCGCGGGTACAGACGATTGGGCCTTTGTGCGCGCAGATTTTCTGGATCACCGGAACCAGAATGGCCTGCGCTTCGGCGCTTCCCAGGGAACCGGTGATAAAATCATTCTGCATATCTACAACGATCAGATACTGTCTCTTATACACATCTCCGAGCCCACGAGACCGTACTAGATCTCGT
>URYM01000284.1 GCA_900552095.1 uncultured Blautia sp.
TTGAAATGGAAGATTATAAGTATAATCCCACCCAGGAATTTAATTTCCCGTCAATCGTAGATACCAGAGATCATCCGGTAAAAAATGAACTGGGAGATTACCGGTATTATCTGTTTTATGCGCCCCACGATGCGCCGGCCGGATGCTGTGTGGCTGTGGCGGATAACTTAAACGGGCCGTGGACGGAGTATGGAAAGAATCCGATCGTAGATAAAGTCTGGGAAAAAGAAGATGGAAGCGGCAGTTACTATGAGGTCTCCCACGTTTCTTCTCCCTATGTCATGTGGAATGAGGTGTATGACTGCTGGTTTATGTATTTTCATGGAGAAAATAACATAACGCGGTATGCGACTTCGGATGACCTTCTCAACTGGACCTACGGGGGGATCTGCGTTACGGCAAATGATTTCTCTCCCACGGGAAGCGGCCTCAGTGAGGCGAGTTACGCCAGAGTTTATGAGCATGAAGTTCCCGGGCTGGGAAATAAATATATCATGACACTGATGGTTACGGGAAGCGCCACAGGAGGACACAGAAACATTTACTGGGCCTATTCAGATGACGGAAAAGTGTGGACACCGGTGCAGGAATCACTGCTGGATCCGATGATGGCGGAAGAATACAAAGGGAATTTCTCCGGAGCATATTTTATGGAGTGGGATGGAAGGTACTATGTGATCTGCCATGCAAGTTCCGGCAATATGTATGCTTTTGAAGTGGGAGAAAGTTTGGATATGGCAATTCCCTGGGGGATTTTCTATGATTCTCTGGGCGTGAATGGGGATAAGGATCAGGAGAATGATGAGAATTATCCGGATTATGGACGGGCCGGCGCTCCCTGTTTTATGCAGGATGACGACGGTGTATGGCATATGTTCTATGAAGGAGGCAAACGCCTGCATGCCAATATCGTCCATGCTACAGGAAGTGTAGAAGGGGGAGAAGTCAATCCGCCGGAGCCGGAAGAACCGGATGATGGCAACCCGCCGGAACCGGAAGAACCGGGCAGCGGTGATCCGTCAGTTCCGGACAAGCCGGAGGACACAGACAGACCGGCAGAAACGGTGACTCCAATTCCGGCAGAGCCGCAGAAGCCGGCGGCAGAGACGGAGGCGGCTGATACGGGAGATTCCCGCCTTCCGGCAGTGTGGGCGGTGGCGGTGACGGCAGCAGGAACCGGCCTGATTTTTCTGTACAAAAAGAGAAAACGCGCGGTATAGAAAGAGAAGATAAAAAGAACAGACAGAAATGAAAAACGGATGCAGATTTAGGAAAAAATCGTGCATCCGTTTTTGGCTTTTAATATTCAAACAGATAATTGTCCAGCATCTGAGAATTGTTGATGAGGGATTCGTTACTCAGTTTCTTCTGGCGCAGACGCTTATCGCCCTCCAGAAGGAAAGCGTAGATCACATCCCACACATACAGGAACATCAGATTATTGGACAAAGATACGGAATTCTGGGCTGTGATCTTGTCGCTGGTGATGAATTTATAGTGGACCAGATCAGAAAGCTTGGGTGAGTCATAGCTGGTGATCGCCATAATCTTCGCGCCCCGTTCCCGGCAGATATTGAGTGTCCGGTAAATATCTTTCATAAGTACGGTGGGCACAATGAAGATAGCAAGATCACTACTTCCGATATTTGCCGCCTGCATATGCATATAGGTGATATCGGTGACAGCAGTGGCGTTAAGTCCTGCGATGTTCAGCTTGAATTCCGCTTCCTTGGCAACCAGTGCAGTGTTGGAAAAAGAAAAAATAAAAATATGCGCGGCTGTTTTGATTGCTTCGGCTGCCTGAAGTGCGGTCTGTTCATCGAGTAAGGCGGAGGTGTTGTTCAGCATCTGCAGGTAGTCGCGGCGTACAGTGGCGATAAAACTTTCTCCGGCTGAGGCCATATTCTGCTGGTTCATCTGATTGTAGAAATTTTCCTGAGCCAGAGCTACTTTAAAGCTGTTAAAGCCTTTGAAGCCGACCTTTTTACAGAAACGGTTGACGCTGGCTTCTGAGGTGTTCGTTTTTTTGGCGACAGCAGTGATGGTACTGGTCACTACTTCGTCTGCGTGATATATAACATACTGCGCGATTTCGTTTTCTCCCACGGTGAAGTTGGACTGCAGAGAGATAATTTTGGAAATTACGGCTTGTATCATGGTGTTCTCCTTCCGATCAAATTGCATTCCCTTTATTTAATGACTGTCTCTTATACACATCTCCGAGCCCACGAGACCGTACTAGATCTC
>URYM01000285.1 GCA_900552095.1 uncultured Blautia sp.
CGAGATCTAGTACGGTCTCGTGGGCTCGGAGATGTGTATAAGAGACAGGCCGATCCCTGTTCCGAGCGCCTGCATAAGGGCGGTGAGAGGGTAGGCGATGGAGACGGCGGCAAGGCCTGCGTCTCCTACATTTCTTCCGACAAAAAATCCGTCTACGATACAGTAAAGGCTGGAAAAAGTAAAAGCAGCCATGGAGGGCAGTACGGATTTGAAAAATTTCTTCAGCATAGTTGCAAATATCCTTTCCTGATGTGATATAATCCATTTTAAAGGTTAAACCAGCTTTAAAGTCAATGGATTTTTACAGGATTTGCAGAAAAATACAAAAAAGAAGAAGGGAAAAACATGATAAAGAAAAATTATATTTCCCAGGTGGCGGGACAGATGGGAGCGTCCCCTTCCGCATTGCGCTACTGGGAGAAGCAGGGACTTCTGCATTTTCCCAGAGAAGGGGAAAATGGATATCGGATTCCGGATCTGCACACGATGATTGAAATTTCTGAGGTACTGTTTTACAGAAGTCTGTCTCTTCCGCTGGAAGATATACGGAAGATTCCCGATCTGGAGGGGGAAGAGCTGGAAGCACTTCTGGAACGGAATCAGGAGAAATTGCTGAAAAAGATGCAGGAACTGGAGCTGTCGCTGAAAAGAATTGAAGGTATGAAACAGGTTCTGAAGCAGACGAAAGAGCTGCAGAAAGAAGGATTTTCTCTGGTAAGACAGAAACTGCCGGAACTGTGCAGATTTTCCTTTGAGGACGGGGAGGCGGTAGAGCAGTATATCTATGAGAGCTATCAGTCGGCGGTTGCGTTTATCGGGGGAAAAATGGAGTATGGAGTTTTTCTGTCCCCGAAAAAGGGAAGGGTACGGCTGAGGGCAGCGGATCAGGAAGAGAGGCAGTATGTGAGAGGATTATTCCTTATGAATAAGGAAGGGGAGTCTCACAATCTGGAAGCATTCCGGCAGTGGGCGCAGGAGAGGGGGAGAGAAACGGGGGATTTTGTGGCCCGTTATCTGACCAGAATGAATCAGGAAGGGCAGTGGGACTGCTGGGAGGGATTTCTGGAAATAAAACAAAATTCACTCGTATAAAAATAGGTTGACAATTTGGAGGGGAAGCATATAATATAAAAATAACAACTAGATAAAAAACAGGTTTACAATGAAAGGCGCAGAAAAATGAAGACAGAACAGAATAAGACAAAACAACTGGTACTTACGGGGATGATGACGGCAGTGGTGTGCGTACTCTCCATTCTGGAGATTCCCATGCCCACGGGGGTTCCGATTACCCTGCAGACATTTGCCCTGGCACTGTGCGGTTACCTTCTGGGGTGGAAAAAAGGGTTTCTGGCAGCGCTTCTCTATCTCCTCCTGGGAGCGGCGGGGGTGCCGGTCTTTTCGGGAATGAGCGGGGGGATTCAGGTTATGCTGGGATTGACGGGAGGTTTTATCTGGGGTTTTCCTGTGCTGGCAGCGCTGTCCGGTCTTGGATCTGGGAAGAAGAATGCGGTTTCAGCGGTGGCTTTTGGAGTTTTGGGACTGGCTGCGGTTCACCTTCTGGGGGCACTTCAGTTTTCCCTTCTTTCCGGCAATACGTATCTGACGTCCCTTATGCTGGTGTCCGTCCCCTATCTGGTGAAAGATCTTCTGTCGGTAGCGGGAGCCTATCTGGTGAGCCTGGCGCTTAAAAAAGCACTGAAAGCGGCAGACCTTTACTGTCCGGGGTGAGTTTATGACAGTAAAGATAAGGGCTCATCATCTGTTCTGCATGACGCTTTATGAGGGGAAAGGCTACAGCAGCGCATTCGTCTCCAATATGGATCGGATCACGGAGCGGATAAGAAACGGGGAAGATGTAAAACTTCAGATTCTGGCAGAGGCAGACTGCCTGTGCCGGGCATGCCCGCATCTGGAAGAGGGAAATGTCTGTCGTCTGGATCAGAACAGTGTGAAAGAGACAGATCTTAAAGTAATCCGGGTTCTGGGGCTGCAGGAAGGCAGCATTTATTCCGTTCGGGAATGTGGGGAGAGGATGAGAAGAAACTGGAAGGAAGAAATTTTTGAGGAAGTGTGCGGGAACTGCTCCTGGAAGAAAAAGGGGATCTGTACCTGGGAAAAAATGAAGGAACGGGGATTATAATGCACAAAATCCCGTGCAATCATGGACAGAATTATGGAAGAGTGTTATAACTGTCTCTTATACACATCTGACGCTGCCGACGATCTTACGCGTGTA
>URYM01000286.1 GCA_900552095.1 uncultured Blautia sp.
GGAATGGAAGGCGCGCTTCCGGGAGTGATTTCAGGGCTGGTGGAAAATCCTGTGATCGCAGTGCCGACTTCCGTGGGATATGGCGCAGGATTTCAGGGAGTGGCGCCCCTTCTCACCATGCTGAATTCCTGTGCGGAGGGAATCAGCGTGGTGAATATTGATAATGGATTCGGAGCGGGGTATCTGGCAGCACAGATCAACCGTCTGGCGGAGAGGGGAAGAAAAGATGAGTAAAAAAGTACTGTGGCTGGAGGGAAATTCCGGGATCAGCGGGGATATGACAGTAGGAGCTCTCCTGGATCTGGGAGCCAGCGAGGCTTATATGAGAGAACAGCTGGGACGGCTTGCACTGGACGGATATGAAGTGCAGATCAGCCGGGAAAAAAAAGGAGGGATAGAAGGCTGCGCTTTTCGGGTGAACATTGCGAAAGAGCAGCATCAGCACAGGCATTATGGTGACATTGTAAAACTCCTTTCAGAAGCAGGACTGGATGATCCGGTGGAAGAACTGGCTCAGAGAATGTTTTATCTTGTGGCCAGGGCAGAATCGCAGGTTCATGGAGAAGCGCTGGAAGAGGTGCATTTTCATGAGGTGGGAGCAGTGGATTCGATTGTGGATCTGGTGGCTTCTGCCGCCTGCTTTGTCAGTCTGGGGATCCGGGAAGCGGCAGTGGGACCTCTGCGGGAAGGCTGTGGTACGGTACAGTGCCAGCACGGAGAGATACCTGTTCCGGTGCCGACAGTCAGCCGGATTGCGGCAGAATGGGGACTTCGTCTTTCTTTTACGGAGACAAGGGGAGAAATGGTGACTCCTACCGGGGCGGCGATTGCTGCGGCGATTCAGACGAGAGAGAGGAGGCCCGAAAACTGCCGGATCTTGAAAATCGGAGTGGGGACAGGAGAAAGGGAGTTTACCCATCCCAATGTGCTGAGAGCATTTCTTCTGGAGGAGGAAGAGGAAGAGCAGGTTTTTGTTCTGGAGACAAATGTGGATGACTGCACCGGAGAGCAGCTGGGTTACGTCAGGGAACAGCTGGAAAAAAAAGGAGCGCTGGATGTGAGCCTCCATCCGGCAGCCATGAAGAAAAACCGCCCCGGCTATCTTCTGCGGGCAGTCTGCCGGGCAGAGCAGAAAGAGGAGCTGGAAGACTGCATTTTCAGGGAGACGACTACGATCGGGATCCGCAGCTTTCCGGCAGGGCGCCGGGTTCTGGAACGCCATATGGAAGAAGTTATGGTAGACGGGATTCCGGTGGCTTTGAAGGTCTGCCGTCTGGGAGAGGAAACGTATGGTTATCCTGAGTACGAAACAGTAAAAAAAGCGGCTGAAACACTGGGGAAACCCTGGAGAGAGATTTATGAACAGGCTGTCAAAAAAAGCATGCCGACAGAAAAGAAAGCCCGGGAACAGGCGATGAGACGCATAGAAGAGCTTTTGAAAAAAGACTGCTGTGTGGCATTTTCCGGGGGTGCAGATTCCGGCCTTCTTCTGTCTCTGGCCCGGGATGCAGCTGTTCGTCAGGGGACAACAGTTTATGCGGTTACGCTGGTTACGGCTCTTCATCCGGCAGCTGACCGGGAGACGGCCAGAAGGACAGCAGGAGAGCTGGGAGTCCCTTACAGGGAGATTGTGGTAGATGAGCTGGCGCAGGCAGGGATCGGAGATAATCCCCCGGATCGCTGCTACCGGTGTAAACGGCTTCTTTTTGAAAAACTGTGTGAACTGGGACGGGAACTGAACTGCGGCTCTGTGCTGGAGGGAACAAACGGAGATGATCTGAAGGAATACCGCCCCGGGCTGAAAGCGGTCAGGGAGCTGGGAGTGGTGAGTCCGCTGGCGGAAGCGGGACTCACCAAGGAGGAAGTGCGCCGGTGGGCCAGAGAGCGGGGGCTTTCCATCTCAGATCGTCCGGCCTCCCCCTGCATGGCAACGCGGATTCCCTACGGGGAGAAGATTACAGAGGAAGCACTGCACAGAATCGAAAAGGGAGAGACATTCCTGAAAGAACTGGGATTTGCCCAGGTGCGTCTCAGGACTCACAGGGACATGGCGCGGATCGAGATTCTTCCGGAACAGTTTGGAACACTGACAGCGCTTAAGAAACAGGTAACGGAATATTTGAAAAAACTGGGATTCTCCTATCTTACGATGGATCTGCAGGGATTCCGGTCCGGAAGCATGGATGAGCAGCTGAAGGGAGAAAAGAAATGAAGGTGAGAAGACATTACTATTTTTC
>URYM01000287.1 GCA_900552095.1 uncultured Blautia sp.
CGAGATCTAGTACGGTCTCGTGGGCTCGGAGATGTGTATAAGAGACAGATTTTGCTTTCTGGGGCTGCGCATGATGTGCGGGATAAGCCGGCGGGAGTTTGAGGAACAGTTTCAGAGAAGTATGGAAGAAGTGTATGGAGCGGTGATTGAAAAGCATAAAAAACTGGGGATGCTGGAGGAAGAAGAAGGCCGGGTACGTCTGACGCGGCGGGGGATCTCGGTCAGCAATGGAGTGATGGCCGATTTTTTGCTGGATTAGAATAAGAAAAACAGTATATGACAGCATAAAACAGTTGACAAAGTGATATATACTGTTATATACTGTTTATGAACAGGAGGAAAGCTATGAGGATTATTATCAATAATGCATCCCAACAGCCCATTTATGAACAGATTGTAGATCAGGTGAAATCGCTGATCATAGATGGAGAACTGCAGGAACATCAGATTCTGCCTTCTGTTCGGGCTCTGTCAAAGGAACTGAAGATCAGTGCACTGACGGTAAAAAAAGCGTATGACAATCTGGAACAGGAAGGTTTCATTGTCACAGTCCATGGGAAAGGAAGCTTTGTCGCCAGCACAAATCAGGAACTTTTAATGGAAGAGCACCGCAAGGAGGTAGAAGCCGATTTAGAACTGGCCATTCTGAAGGGCAGACGCTGCGGAATGAGTGCGGAGGAGATCCGTGAGTTATTTGAGTTGATTTTGGAGGAATGAGTATGCTTTTGCAGATGAAAAACGTTCAAAAACAGTATCCGCAATTTAAGCTGAACTGCTCTCTCGAGGTCGCGCCGGGCCGGGTGATCGGTCTGGTGGGCCAGAATGGTGCAGGAAAAAGCACAGCATTTAAGGCAGTTCTGAATCTGATCCGGACGGACGGCGGAGAGGTTCTGCTTTTTGGAAAACCGGCAGACCAGCTGACCCGGGAGGAGAGGGCCGGGATCGGTGTGGTTATGGCGGAGAGCGGATTTTCAGGTAATCTGACGGTGAAAGAGGTGGCAAATGTGCTGGATGGCATGTATCCGGGAGTCTGTAAAAAGGAATTTCTGGAAAGATGCGGCAGTCTGGGGCTTCCTCTGGATAAGAGGATTCGGGAATTTTCCACAGGGATGAGAGCGAAGTTGAAAGTACTTGCGGCTCTTTGCCATAATCCCAGATTCCTTTTGCTGGATGAACCCACGGCTGGGCTTGACGTGGTGGCACGAAAAGAGCTGCTGGAACTGCTTCGGGATTTTATGGATGACGAGAGCAGGGGAATTTTAATCAGTTCTCATATCTCCACAGATCTGGAGGGGATCTGCGATGAGCTTTACATGATTCATCAGGGGCATATTGTCCTTCATCAGGATACGGATGTGCTCCTGGATTCTTACGGGGTGATCAAAGCGGATGAGAAACAGTATAGAAATCTGGATCCTGCCGCCCTGCTCCGCGTGCGAAGAGAGAGCTATGGGTACTGCTGTCTCACCGGTGACCGGCAGTTTTATCTGGAAAATTATCCCGGTCTGGTGGTGGAGAGAGGAACGCTGGATGAGATTATCGATCTGATGATTCGGGGGGAGAAGCTATGAGAGGACTGCTGAGAAAAGACTTTTATTATATGAAGGACTACCGGAAGGTGATCCTGATCGTAGTGATTTTTTGCGGGGTGTTTATGGCTACAATGGGGGAGGCCAGCGTGGCTTTTGGAATGGGCTATGCAACGCTTCTGATGTCCATGGCGGTGCTTAACACCATGTCCTATGATGAGGAAAACCGGGGCATGAGTTTTCTTATGGCGCTTCCGGTCAGCCGGACGGATTATGTGAAGGAAAAATATATTTTTGGCTTTCTTATGGGCTTTTGCGGGTGGATCCTGGGGATCCTCTGGATGATCGGAGGAAGCCTCTTCCATTCGGAAAACCCGTTTCAGCTGGAAAATCTGTGGATCAGCCTGGTGTTTCTGGGATTTTTATTTTTGAGCCAGGCAGTCATGATACCGATCCAGCTGAAATTCGGAGCGGAAAAAGGACGCATGATTGTAATCCTTGTGATGATGCTCCTGATTGTGGGAGGCGTGAAGATCGTGGATATCATGATGGAAAGCGATATTCTGACGATGGAGAGAATTCAGCTGCTTCTGGAAAATGCTTTTCTTCCGGTGATTCTGGCGGCGGTTATCCTGGCTGCTTACGCTGCCTCTTTTCTGATCAGTGTTTATATCTGTCTCTTATACACATCTCCGAGCCC
>URYM01000288.1 GCA_900552095.1 uncultured Blautia sp.
AGGAAGCCAGCGAAGAAGCGCACCGGATCCTGCGCGAAGCGAAAGAATACGCCGACGAAACGATGAAGACCTTCCACAAATTCGGAAAGGAAAACATTTCCGTACCGGAAATGGAAAAGCACCGTCAGGAACTGCGGAAGAAGATGTCCGGCGCCGAGAAAAAAATGGCAATGAAAAAGGCCGAAGCGCCTGCGGGAAAAAAGCTCTCCCCCAAAGATCTTCACCTGGGAGATGCCGTAAAGGTGCTGAGCATGAACTTAAAAGGTACCGTCAGCTCCCTGCCGGACGCCAAGGGAAATCTCTTTGTCCAGATGGGGATTATGCGCTCCCGCGTCTCCATTCAGGATCTTGTCCTTCTGGACGATCCGGTGATCACCGGCCCCTCTCTGACCATGACCAGAACCGGCACCGGGAAAATGAAAATGTCCAAATCTTCCTCCGTGGGGATCGAGATCAACCTGCTGGGCAAAACAGTGGACGAAGCGGTGGCTGAGCTGGATAAATATCTGGATGACGCCTACCTGGCGCACCTGCCCAGCGTGCGCATCGTCCACGGCAAGGGAACCGGCGCGCTGCGAAAGGGCGTCCACAATTACCTGCGCCGTGTAAAATACGTCTCTGAATTCCATCTGGCCGAATTCGGCGAGGGAGACGCAGGTGTAACTATCGTCACGTTCAAAAAATAACAGGAGGAACAAACATGGTCTCCAAACAGAAAATCCTGATTGTAGATGATGATAATAATATCGCTGAACTGATCTCCCTCTATCTGACCAAAGAGTGCTTCGACACACGGATCGTCAACGACGGAGAGGAAGCCCTCAAAACGTTCGATACCTACCGTCCCAATCTGATCCTTCTTGATCTTATGCTCCCAGGGATCGACGGTTACCAGGTCTGCCGGGAGATCCGGCACAAATCTAATGTGCCCATCATCATGCTCTCCGCAAAAGGAGAAATCTTTGACAAAGTTCTGGGACTGGAGCTGGGCGCAGACGACTATATCATCAAACCCTTCGACTCCAAAGAACTGGTCGCCCGGGTCAAAGCCGTGCTGCGGCGCTTTCAGCCCCAGCCGGCGCCGGAATCCAGACCTGCCGGAAAGTATGTGGAATACCCGGATCTTGTCATCAACCTGACGAACTACTCTGTACTCTACCAGGGGCAGAATATTGACATGCCTCCAAAAGAACTGGAGCTGCTCTACTTCCTGGCCTCCTCCCCCAATCAGGTCTTTACCAGAGAACAGCTGCTCGATCACATCTGGGGCTATGAATATATCGGGGACACCCGCACCGTAGACGTGCACATCAAACGGCTCCGGGAGAAGATCAAAGACCACCAGTCCTGGGCGATCAGCACTGTCTGGGGGATCGGTTATAAATTCGAGGTGAAATAAGATGCGGCGAAGCCTGTATACAAAGTTTGTAATCGCCTACGTCCTTCTGGGCGTACTGGGCTTTCTTCTGATTTCCACCGCCGGATCAAAAATGATTGAAAATCAGCTGATCCGTGAGGAAGGAAGTGATCTCTACCGGGAAGCTTCCTCAGTGGCTTCCAGCCATGGAACCTTATACTATGGAAATCAGTCTTCCATTGAAAATCTCTACGCCAGCCTAAAGGTATTATCCTCTTATCAGGACAGTACCATCTGGCTGGTGGGAAGCGAAAACCGGCTCCTTCTCTCCACCGACCGGGAACTGGATCCGGAAAATGCTCCCGTCCTGGAGGATTTCGACCCGGCTGCTCTGGGCAACAGCTGCTATGCCACAGGACTTTTTGACTCTTATTTCTCTGAAAAAACGCTCAGCGTAGTAGCTCCCATCACCCAGAATATGTCTGTCCGGGGATATATCGTGATCCACACCCCCATGACGGAACTTTTCGTCCACCGGGAACAGATCTTAACCCAGGTTTACCTCATTGCCCTGCTCCTCTTTCTCTTCTCCCTTCTGATCCTGCTTCTCTTCACCTTCAGCGTCTACCGGCCTCTGAAGCAGATCACCCGGGGAGCCGGGGAGTACGCCACCGGCCATCTGACCTATCAGATCCCGGTCCATTCCGAAGATGAAATGGGATATCTGGCCACCACACTGAACTATATGTCGGACGCACTGAACAAAACCGGAGAAGACCAGCGCACCTTTATCGCCAATGTTTCCCACGATTTCCGCTCCCCCTGTCTCTTATACACATCTGACGCTGCCGACGATCTTA
>URYM01000289.1 GCA_900552095.1 uncultured Blautia sp.
CCATAGCTCCAATACAGAAAAATCCCTGTTTCTTAAGCCGGTATGCCATCTGAGCCAGCGTGTGCTCATAATCCCGGTTTCCATATCCGGCCAGCAGCACACAGGGATTCCCTTTCCCTTCCAGATTCTGAAACAGTCCTTCCATCGGTGGAAGCTGTCCGGCATATACCGGAGCGGCTGCCAGCAGAACGTCTCTCTCCTCCAGCACAAACTTCTCTCTCCGTATCTCCGGCCGGTTCAGATCCAGCCACAGAACCTCCTGGTCAAAAGCTTCCGCAAAAGCCTCGGCCATCCGCCTCGTCCCCTCTGTCGGGCTGAACACGGCTGCAACCAGGCGGAATCTTCCCTTTAAAAGGTCCGGGCGCCGCTCCCTGGTCCGCTGCACAGACCGGGCAGCCCGCCAGGCTTCCACCGGCCCGTGGGCTCCGGATAAAAGGACTTCCGGCACCGCTTTTTCTCTCCACAGAGCCGGCCGGGTGTAGTGCGGGTATTCCAGCAGATTATCCTGAAAGGATTCAAACTGAGCAGACTCTTCATTAGAAAGAACACCCGGCACAAAACGGGAAATTGCATCCATCATGACCATGGCGGGAAGCTCCCCGCCGGTCAGCACATAATCCCCGATGGACACATAATCCGTCACTACTTCTTCCAGCACACGCTCGTCAATTCCCTCATAGTGGCCGCACAGAAAAACGATTTCCTGTTCTTCTGCAAAGGACTCTACCATTTCCTGGCAGAAAGGCCTGCCCTGGGGCGTCAGGTAAACCGTACGGGGAACATGTCCTGCCTTCTCTTTGACCGCCTCCCAGGCTTTGTACACCGGTTCCGGCTGCAGCACCATTCCCGCTCCGCCTCCGTAGGGATAGTCATCCACTTTCCCGTAACTGTTCCCCGCATAGTCTCTGATATTTACAGTCTCCAGCTCGATCAGACCCTTTTCCATGGCCTTTCCCATAATGCTGTTGTCCATTCCTTTTTGTATCATATCCGGGAAAAGAGTCATTACATAATACTTCATGTGCCCTCCTAGATCAGTCCGGGCATAAGATGCACTTTCATCTTTCCCTCTTCCACCTGCACTTCCAGGATGCATTCCCGGATTGCCGGCAGCAGAACCTCCCCGTATTCCGGTGTGTCGATGAGATATACATCATTTGCCCCGGTTTCCATCACATCTTTCAGAACGCCGAACGGCTTTCCGTCCTCCGTCTCCACCTGCATTCCGATCAGGTCTGCAATATAGTACTCCCCTTCTTCCAGATGCTGCCCTTCTTCCCGGGGAATGAAAAGTCCTCTCCCCCGGTACTTCTCTATATCATTGATATTGTCATATCCCTTAAATTTCAAAATCGCAAACTGCTTGAAAAATTTAACGCCCTCCACTTCAAGGGACAGCTGTTCTCTTCCGGTATCCAGCATCACTTCTTTCAGCTCCCGGAACCGCTGCGGACTGTCTGTGGTGGGAAAAACCTTCACCTCTCCCCGCACCCCGTGGGTAGAAGAAATGACACCTACCTGCAGATACTGTTCCATCTCGATCTCCTTCTAAATCTATATAAAAAATGTGCCGTATCCGCCAATACCCGGAATCACTCCCGTAGCAGTATCTGACAAATACAGCACCCTTTTCCTACTGCAGAATTTCCACTACAACCTTCTGTTCATATTTTGAAGATGCAGCTTTTACCACAGAGCGGATTGCTTTCGCGATCCGACCCTGTCTGCCAATGACCTTGCCCATATCGGACGGGGCCACTTTCAACTCAACTAAAATAGAATTGCCATCCTCACGCTGGGTGACTACCACCTCTTCCGGATGCTCAACAAGAGATTTTGCAATTACTTCCACTAATTCTTTCATTACACACCTCCGTATCTGGCAAATTCCTATTTCTCGATACCAGCCTGTTTGAAGATTCTGGCTACAACCTCAGTGGGCTGTGCGCCGTTTGCCAGCCATTTTTTAGCTGCCTCTTCATCTACTTTGTACAGGCTCGGCTCCTTGTTGGGATCGTAGTATCCGATCTCATCGATGAATCTTCCATCTCTGGGGGAGCGGGAGTCTGCTACAATAATTCTATAGAAAGGTGCCTTTTTCTGACCCATTCTTCTCAGACGAATTTTTACTGCCATGTGTTTCACCTCCTTGAACACTTTAAAATCTGTCTCTTATACACATCTCCGAGCCCACGAGACCGTACTAGATCT
>URYM01000290.1 GCA_900552095.1 uncultured Blautia sp.
GCGTAAGAGCGTCGGCAGCGTCAGATGTGTATAAGAGACAGGGACTACTGCCATCCGTCGGTGCCGTATTCTTCTACATTATCCGCAGTGATCAGAAACGTATCTACTACGATTTCTTTTTCAATCTCTTTGCCTGCCAGCACATCCAGCGCACTCATCATAGACTCATACCCCAGCGTTTCCGGCGACTGGGATCCGGTTCCTTCCATTGTTCCTGCCTTGATCATTTTCTTTGCATCAGGATTTCCATCCACCCCATAAACCATGATTTCATTTTCCAGCGCTACATTTGCCTGCTGGATCGCATTTACAGCGCCCATTGCCGAAGGATCGTTTACCGCAAAGATGACTGACAGATCCGGATCGGCTACCAGCGCATCCGATACCAGACCGAGAGACGTCTCCTGATCTCCTTCTCCATCCAGCACATTGACAATCTCATATTTCTTTCCGCTCTCATCCAGGGCTTTGATAAATCCGTCATATCTCTGTACACAGGCACTGGCTCTGGGGGAATGAAGCACCAGAATCTTCGCCCCATCCTCAATCTTCTCTCCCACATCTTTTCCTACCACATATCCGGCATTGGTATTATCAGAGGCAATGATCGTCTCTACCATGTTGGGATCCTCTACCGGAGTGTCAAAGTTAATCACAGGAACACCCGCATCTTTTAATTCTGTCAGTGCGGAAGCCACCGCTGTAGAATCTGCCGGTGCACAGAGAAGGGCATCGATTCCGGAACTGATCAGGTTGCTGATCCCGTCATTCATAACAGACTGATCTCCATTGGCGTCAATATCTACCAGCTTCACATTTGCTCCGCTCTCCTCAATTGCCTGCTCCACACCGTCCTTTACCGCCAGCCAGAAAGCATTGTTCAACGTTGCAGGCGCATAACCGATCACATATTCTTCACCGGAAGCATCTTCCTTTCCTTCCTCCTTCTCCGGCTCGGCTGTGTTTTCTGTTTTCCCGGTGTCCTTTTTCTTGTCGTCTCCGCCGCAGGCTGCCATAGACATCGCCATCGCCGCTGCCATTACCATTGCCATTACTTTTCTTTTCATCACTTTTCCTCCTTTTGTTTTGTTCTTTTTAATTTCTTTTACTTTCGTTTTGTTTCTTTCTCTTGTTATATCACATCATTTTCCATTTGTCAATTACAAATAAAAAAGATACGAAAAATCCTTCTTTTACCGTCAGATTTTCGTATCTTTTTCTACTTTACCTTATGAGGGACTTGTTATTTCTCCCTGTTTTTCGTCTTCTGCCACTTCAAGACTGGTGTATTTTTCCAGTTCTGCATAATCAAAACTTCTCACCCGGCGATCTGTGATCAGATAATTCACATTCCCGTTCAGATCATCCACCTTTAAAAAGCTTTTTTGTCCGAACTTGGTATGATCCGCCAGGATAAAGCAAAGACGGGAAGCGGCCTGAATCGCCTTTTTCATGCTCATTTCCTGAAAATTACTGGTACTGTAACCCATCTCTGAATGAATACCGTTAATTCCGATAAACGCTTTATCAATAGAAATGTCCGCGAGCATTCTCTCCGCCAGCGGCCCCAGCGCGCACCTGGTACTCTTCTGCACTGCGCCCCCCAGCAGAACCAGCTGTATATCCGGCCGCTCCAGCAGAATATTGGCCACGGCAAGCGACCCTGTAACTACTGTAAGATCTGACTGATCACCTGCTGCCAGGAGTCTGGCCAGTTCCTGCACGGTTGTAGAATCATCCAGAAGGATTACATCATTGTCTCCGATAAACTGATACGCCTTCCGGGCTATTTTCTGTTTGGCTTCCGCCTCCCGCATAACAATTTCCTGTATCGGAAGATGATAATTATCATGCTGGAAGATCATCGCCCCTCCATGGGTTCTCAAAATCTTGCGTTCCCGGTGAAGCTCATCCAGATCCTTTCGCACCGTCACCTCAGAAATCCCCAGAAGTTCACTCAGTTCACTGACCTTCACAGATTTTTCCCGGCTGATAATATCCAGTATCTTATTCTGCCGTTCTGCAACAAACATAATCTTCTTCTACTTTCCCTTTTCTTTATTTATCCCTTCAAAAAGCCGGCGATGATCTTCTCCTCCGCCTCTGCCTCCGTAAGTCCCAGCGTCTGAAGTTTCAGAATCTGCTCCCCGGCAATCTTGCCGATCGCCGCCTCATGGATCAGCGCCGCATCCAGATCCCC
>URYM01000291.1 GCA_900552095.1 uncultured Blautia sp.
TACACGCGTAAGATCGTCGGCAGCGTCAGATGTGTATAAGAGACAGGGGGCGAAGCAGGAAATTTATACCCTGATCAATACGCTGGTGGAACAGGGCAAGGCAGTCCTGATGATTTCTTCTGAGATGGAGGAACTTATGGGAATGTCAGACCGGATCATGATCCTGGCGGAAGGCCGGGTGGCCGGTGAACTGAAGAAGGACGAGTTTAATCAGGAAACGATTATGCGCTACGCGTCCAGGGAAAGAGAGGATTGATTTTACTATGAAAAAAGCGATAGATGTATTAAAGAGCAGGGCAATTTATGTGTTCCTTCTTGTGATGATTATTTTCTTTACGGTCATGAATCCCAATTTCCTGACGGTGGACAATCTCTTAAATGTGGCGAAGCAGGTGTCGATCTTCGGAATTGCTTCTGTGGGAATGACTTATGTAATTCTGCTGGGCGGAATTGATCTGTCCACAGGTTCTCTGATTTCTTTTGTGAACATTATTACGGCATATTTTATGGTTAATATGGGGATGAACCCCTGGCTGGCAATCCTGCTGGCGCTTCTGATCAGCACGGCGATCGGCTTTTTAAATGGCTGGATCATTGCAGAGATCAAGATGCCTCCGCTGATAGTGACCTTTGCGGCACAGACGATTTTCGGAGGTCTGGCGTATATTATCTGTAACGGAAGACCGATTTCCAGATTTTCGGATTCCTTCCTGAAGATCGGACAGGGTTATCTGGGGCCGGTTCCGATCCCCATTATCATTATGATCGTATGTTTTGCCGTAGGCGGATTTATTCTGGTAAAAACGTATTTTGGGCGTTACTTCTATGCTCTTGGCGGAAATGAGGAGGCGGCAGAGCTCTCCGGTATCCGTGTAAAGAAGATCAAATATCTGGTGTATGCGCTGTCCGGTCTTTTTGCCGGTATTGCAGGAATCGTTATGCTGGCCCGTGCCAACACAGCACAGCCCAATGCCGGACTGGGATATGAGTTTGATGTAATCACCTGCGTTGTTTTAGGTGGTGTGAGTGTAAATGGAGGAAGCGGAAAGATTTCTAATGTTATCGCCGGCGTTTTGATTATCGGTGTTCTGAATAACGGAATGATTCTGATGGACATCAGTTCCTACATGCAGATGGTGGTAAAAGGAATCATCCTGCTTCTGGCGGTAGGTTCCGACTGCATCCAGCAGGCGAACCTTCTGAAGGCGAAAAAGGCTGCATAAGACAGAAATGCCGGGAGATTCCGGCAGACAGTAAAAAGACGATATGAGGTGAGAAAGATGGAAGGCAGTATGAAAGTGGCGGTTATGACAGATGTAGCGAAGGTGGAGCTGACTGAGCGTCCGATCCCGGTTCCCGGGGAGGATGAAGTTCTGGTCCGGGTGGAGTATGTGGGCGTATGCGGCTCTGATCTTCATTATTATGAGGCCGGCGGAATCGGTGCAAATATTGTAAAGCCGCCTTTTGTTCTGGGCCATGAGGCCGGCGGAACTGTAGTAGAGGTGGGAGCGAAGGTAAAACACCTCAAGGTGGGCGACCGGGTAGCGCTGGAGCCGGGAAAAACCTGCGGGCACTGTGAATTTTGCAGAACCGGAAAATATAATCTCTGCCCCGATGTGATTTTCTTTGCCACACCGCCGGTAGACGGAGTATTCCAGGAATATGTGGCGCATGAGGCAGATCTCTGCTTTAAAATCCCCGAGAATATGGATACCATGGAAGCTGCTCTGATCGAGCCTCTGGCTGTGGGCTTCCATGCAGCTCGCCAGGGAGGGGCGCAGACGGGACAGACTGCGGTTGTCACAGGAGCCGGCTGTATCGGCCTGGTAACTATGATGGCGTTAAAAGCGATGGGCGTGACCAGGATCATTGCGGTAGATGTGATGGAGAAACGTCTGGAGAAGGCGCTGGAACTGGCGGCCACAGATGTGGTAAATGGAAAAGAAAAAGATACGGTCGCCGAGATCCTGCGTCTCACAGACGGAAAGGGAGCCGATCTGGTGATTGAGACGGCAGGAACTGAGATTACAACCCGTCAGGCTATTCAGTTTACCAAACGCGGAGCTACCATTGTGCTGGTCGGTTATTCTGCTTCCGGGGAGATGACTCTGCCCATGAGCCTGGCGCTTGACAAAGAGCTGACTTTCAAAACCGTGTTCCGGTATCGTCATATTTACCCCATGGCGATTGAGGC
>URYM01000292.1 GCA_900552095.1 uncultured Blautia sp.
GTCAGATGTGTATAAGAGACAGCGGCGGTGACCAGGGCAAAGAAATGTGTTACCCTGGTGGGAGATGAGAAGGCTTTTTTTGATATGGTCAGCAATAAGACAGAGCAGAGCCGGTATACTACACTGAGGCAGAGACTTCAGGAACTTTCCTGAAAGAAGAGGTAAGATTTCATCGGGGAGAAAGGATGAAATTTGGCAGAGAGAGCGGTAAAAAAATGGATAAAAGGGGCGGCGGCAGGCCTGACAGATCTTCTGTATCCTCCCAGATGTCCCCTGTGCGGCGATATTCTGACAGGGCGGCAGACTGCCTGCTCGGACTGCCTGAAAAAAGAACAGCCGATCCGGGAACCGCGCTGTAAAAAATGCGGGAAGGCTTTGCGGAAAGAAGAACAGGAGTACTGTGAAGACTGCGAAAAGAGGAAGCATCTCTACACGGAAGGAAGAGGGATTTTTCCCTATCAGGGAGGAATGAAGAAGGCGCTTCTGGATCTGAAATATCAGGGAAAACGGGAAAATGCCCTGTTTCTGGGGCGGGCTTTGGCGAATCTGGGCAGAAAGGATGTGCTCAGATGGAGGCCGGAGGTGGTCATTCCGGTGCCGGTGCACCGGAAAAGGAGAAAAGAGCGGGGGTATAATCAGGCGGAGCTTCTGGCCAGGATCTGTGCCGAAGCCTGGGGGATACCGATGGACA
The DNA here is from genome assembly GCA_900552095.1 of uncultured Blautia sp. GTDB lineage: Bacteria > Bacillota > Clostridia > Lachnospirales > Lachnospiraceae > Egerieimonas. Next base: position 692 of record URYM01000292.1, read on the forward strand.
GTCAGGCGGTGGTCCGGACGCACAGGACAAAAGCGCAGAAAAATCTGGATCCGAAAGAACGGAGAAAAAATCTTGCCAGTGCTTTTGGAGCGGGAAAGAGCAGAAAGAATTATAAAAATATACTGATCATTGATGACATTTATACTACGGGAAGCACGCTGGACGGAGTTTCCCGGGTCCTCCTGAAACAGGGGGCGGAACACATCTATTTTCTTACGGTTTGCATTGGAACCGGTATCTGAGTCAGCACACAATCCCATCAATTGTTACAAAAATTCCTTTAATTACTTTTCAGACAGGGAGAACTATGGTACAATAACTTATTATGAGTAGAAGAATGCCCTTTTAAAGGAGAGAAGTATGGTAGATGAAAGAAAGGTCAGACTGATGACCAGACTGGCCCGCTACGAGCAGAGGGAAGGCAGAGAAGCGCTGCGGATTAACAAGTTTTACCGGAGTGATTATATCGGCCTGGCACTCCTGCGGAATTTTTTTATGACTACGATCGGCTACGGTCTTCTTGTGCTTCTGGTCGTGGGATATTATTCGGATTACCTGATGGATTACATTTACAAGATGGATCTGCAGGTTTTTGCGGTGGTGCTGGTTGCGGGTTATGTGGTAGTTCTGGCAGCATATTCGGCAGTGACCTACGTGGTATACTCAGTCCGGCATGCCAGAGCAAAAAAAAGTGTCAGATCCTACTATCTGAAACTGGGTGAACTGGAGAAAATGACCCGGGGAACCATAGAAAAGCAGAGAAAAACAGGGGAGAAGACGGAAGGAGAACGGTATGACGATGCTGGTTGATTTGCGTGAAAAAATAAAAAGACTTTACGGGCAGTATGGAGTCTATGTTCAGATAGCGGCAAAGTTCCTGCTTGCGCTGGCGATTCTGCTGTTTATCGGCGCGGCACTTCCTTTTAATGCAGTGCTGGGCAATATTTTTGTTCAGCTGATCCTGGCGCTGATCTGTTCGATCATACCGCTGCAGGGGATTGCGCTGCTAGGCTGTCTGGCAGTGGTGGGACAGTGTTTCTCCCTGAGTGCGGAAGTGGGCGTCCTGGCGGTGATTCTGCTGCTGGCAGTTCTGCTGCTGTATTTTCGGATCACACCGAAAGACAGTCTGGCGCTGGTTTTAACACCGCTTGCCTTTGGAATCGGAATACCGGCAGCGGTTCCGATGGGATTCGGGCTGGTGGGAGGAATTGGATCCTGTCTTTCTTCAGGCTGCGGAGTGATTTTCTATACCTTTATTCATGCGATCCAGACGCATCTGGAAGAACTGCAGAATCCGGAACTGGAGATGTTGAAGCGGTCCAAGATTATTCTGGATTCTATGATGAAAGAAGATAACCTGATCGTTCTGGTGATTTTGTTTGCTGCAGTTACAATTATTGTAAATGCAGTCCGCAGACTGTCAGTGGATTACTCCTGGTATCTGTCTCTTATACACATCTCCGAGCCCACGAGACCGTACTAGATCTC
>URYM01000293.1 GCA_900552095.1 uncultured Blautia sp.
CGAGATCTAGTACGGTCTCGTGGGCTCGGAGATGTGTATAAGAGACAGGTGTGGGACAGGTGATTCTGGATGCGATTGACAGAGGAATCCGCAATTTTATCATAGGGCTGGGCGGAAGTGCCACCAATGATTGTGGGCTGGGGATGTTGCAGGCAATGGGATACGTATTTTTGGACAAAGAAGGAAATCCTGTGGGAAGAGGCGGAAAATATCTGGCACAGGTGGAGAGCATAGAGAACTCCAGGGTGAGGCCGGAACTTAAGGATTGTACTTTTCGTGTTGCTTGTGATGTAAATAATCCGCTGTGCGGCCCGCGGGGGGCAAGTTTTATCTACGGACCGCAGAAAGGGGCAGATCCAGATACTGTCCGGGAGCTGGATCTTGGATGCAGGCATTTTGCGCAGAAGGTGAAAGAGTTCAGGGGAAAAGATGAAAGTGATACGCCGGGAGCCGGAGCGGCCGGTGGTCTGGGATTTGCCTTTATGAGTTTTCTGCATGCAATTTTCCGTCCGGGAGCTGAGATGATTCTGGAAGAGACCGGGTTGGAGAAGGAATTGCAGGGAGCCGATTTTCTGGTGACAGGAGAGGGAAAGCTGGATGAACAGACTGCAATGGGAAAAGCACCGGCAAGAGCAGCAGCGCTGGCTAAGAAGTACGGTGTTAAAACGATAGCTCTGGCCGGTGGTGTGGAGCAATCTGCCCGAATATGTAATGAAAAAGGAATAGACGCTTTTTTTTCGATTGTAAATGGCGCCATATCTCTGGAGCAGGCGATGGAAAAAGAACAGGCAAAAGAAAATATGAGTTTTTCTGCAGAACAGATTTTTCGTTTGATCCGGACCTGTTCTGAATAAAAAGAATATTTGGATCTGTACAGGCATAAGTTAAAAAAACGAGAACAAGGACATTCCTGTTATGGCTGATCTGATCCATGCACTGCAGCAATTTGTGTGGGGCCCCGGGATGCTGGTTTTCTTTCTGGCAGCCGGGGTTCTTTTTACGGTCAAATCAAAAGGTTTCCAAATTACAAAAGTTCATATCTGGATCAAATATACGCTGGGATCCCTGAAACGGGAGAAAGGAAAAGAGAGAACGAAAGAAAGCGGGAGAGAAGAAAATTCCATTTCTCAGTTTCAGTCGTTCTGTACAGCTCTGGCAGCCACGCTTGGAACAGGAAATATTACGGGAGTGGCGACAGCGCTGGTGTTCGGCGGGCCGGGGGCTGTTTTCTGGATGTGGATCTCTGCCTTTTTGGGAATGATGACAGCTTATGCGGAGAATTATCTCGGTATCAAATACCGTTACCGGGATAAAGAAGGAAAGTGGATAGGCGGAGCCATGGTCTATATGGAAAGAGGGCTGGGATGCCGGCCCCTGGCCTGCATTTTTGCGGTCTGCTGTCTGGGCGCATCACTGGGTATGGGGAATATGGTACAGGGAAATTCTATGGCAAAAGGACTGGAGGAAGCATTTCATATTCCCCCTTTTTTTTCGGGAAGTCTCTGCATGATCCTGGTGGCGGCGGTTCTGGCAGGGGGAACAAAGCGAATTGCCCGCATTACAGAAAAGCTGGTTCCGGTTATGGCGGCAGCCTATCTGGGAGGAGCCTTTCTCGTACTTGGTTTTCACCGGAATCAGATTGGAGAAGCTTTTGGCCTGATTTTCAGAGAAGCTTTCGGAATCCGTGCGGCTGCAGGGGGAGCGGTGGGATACGGTGTCAGCCAGGCGGTGAGGATGGGAATTGCACGGGGGATTTTTTCGAATGAGGCAGGTCTGGGTTCGTCTGTGATGGCACATGCCCAGTCAGATGTGAAACAGCCAGAAGTACAGGGAATGTGGGCGATTCTGGAAATTTTTATTGATACGATGGTTGTCTGTACCGTGACGGCGTTAGTCATTCTGGTCAGCGGAGTGTATCAGCCGGAAATTTTTGCCGGATATATACAGGCAGGCGCAGAGATGGTAGATGGGACTACACTTACAGGAATGGCTTTTGAGACGGTGATTCCCGGGGGGAGACAGTTTCTGGCGGCTGCATCGGTGTTGTTTGCCTTTGCTACGATTATTGGATGGTCTTATTTTGGACAGCAGACAGCAGCTTATCTGGGGAAGGAGAAGGGAGCAGCGATCTATCGGCTGGTATATATTCTGCTGGTTCTTCCGGGCTGTATGATGGC
>URYM01000294.1 GCA_900552095.1 uncultured Blautia sp.
TACGAGATCTAGTACGGTCTCGTGGGCTCGGAGATGTGTATAAGAGACAGCCTCAGTATCTATGAAAAAAATGCCCGGATTCTGTATGAGGCGCTCACCGGTCTCGGATTTTCCGTGGTAAAGCCGGGAGGAACTTTCTATATGTTCCCCAAGGCGCCGGAGGAAGATGCCAATCATTTCTGCCAGGAAGCAAAGAAGGAAGATCTGCTCCTGGTACCGGGAGATACTTTTGGGTGCCCCGGCTATTTCAGGATTTCTTACTGTATCGAGACAGAGAAGGTAATTCGGTCCCTAGATGCTTTTGGCCGGGTGGCCCAAAAGTATGGAATAAAGCATAAATAAAAAATATCCCACCGTGCAGGGAGTGATTTCCTCTGCCAGGTGGGATATTTTTGGCTGCTTTTAGAATTCCAGCTCTCTCAGGTAGCGGGACAGGGCATCCTGCCAGGTGGGGAGAGGGGTAAAGCCATTTTCAGTCAGTTTGCTTTTATCCAGGCGGCTGTTAAAAGGCCGGGCTGCTTTGGAAACACCGTATTCGGCAGTGGTCACGGGAGCGACAGTGAGACGTTCCTCGGAATATTCCGTGTGCCCCAGTTCTACTGCCTGATGGAAGATCTCCTTTGTGAAATCGTACCAGCTGATATATCCGCCCTCGTTTGTGGCGTGATAATACCCGTATTTTTCGGTCTCAATCATATCTACCAGAAGACGGGCCAGATCAAAAGTATAAGTGGGGGTTCCGATCTGATCATTTACCACGGTGAGACGATCGTGGGTTTTTCCCACGTTCAGCATGGTTTTGATAAAGTTTTTGCCATTTTTTCCAAACACCCAGGCGATCCGGACGATGAAATATTTGTCCAGATTTTCGTATACGGCCAGCTCACCTTCCAGTTTCGTCTGCCCATATACGTTCAGGGGTTTGTAATCCTTACAGTCCGGCTGCCAGGGTTCACATCCCTGGCCGTCGAATACATAGTCCGTGGAGATGTAGACCATCTTGCAGTTCAGTTCTTTGCACACCTTTGCAATATATTCCGTCCCTCTGGCGTTGATAGCCCGGACTTTTTCCACTTTATCATCATCCTCTGCCAGATCTACTGCTGTCCAGGCAGCACAGTGTACGACCACATCAGGGCTGATTTCTGTGATTACTTTTTGAACTGCCGCTTCATTGGTAATATCAAGCGGTACATAGGGGGCAGTTGTGACGGCGGTGCCATCCTGGATTCCGCTGTATTCCGGCGCAATGTCTGTTCCGATTCCTTCATAGCCTCTTCTGGCCAGCTCATTCATCACATCATGACCCAGCTGCCCGGCTACACCGGTTACAAATACTTTCATGTTCTGATTCCTCCTAGCGGTTGCTGTACATTTTCTCGTAATAATTCTGATATTCGCCGGAGATGATCGTCTCCCACCATTCTTTGTTGTCCAGATACCACTGGATTGTTTTCTTGATGCCGTCTGCAAATTTGGTTTCCGGCAGCCAGCCCAGCTCATTGTGAATCTTGGTGGGATCGATGGCATAGCGCATATCGTGGCCCTTGCGGTCGGTTACATAAGTAATCAGGCTTTCTGGTTTGTCCAGTTCTTTGCAGATGATCTTTACAATGTCGATATTTTTCATCTCATTGTGGCCGCCGATGTTATAGACTTCGCCCACACGGCCTTTGTGGATGATCAGGTCGATCGCTTTGCAGTGGTCTTCTACATAGAGCCAGTCACGGACGTTTTCTCCCTTTCCGTATACGGGGAGAGGCTTGTCATTCAGGGCGTTGGCGATCATCAGCGGGATCAGTTTCTCCGGGAAATGGTAAGGGCCGTAGTTGTTGGAGCAGCGGCTGATGGTCACGGGTAAACCGTAAGTTCTGTGGTAAGCCAGTACCAGAAGGTCTGCGGCTGCCTTGGAAGAACTGTAGGGGCTGCTGGTGTGGATGGGAGTCTCTTCGGTGAAGAAAAGATCCGGGCGGTCCAGAGGCAGATCTCCGTAAACTTCATCGGTGGAAACCTGATGATAGCGGGTGATTCCGTACTTGCGGCAGGCATCCATTAAAACAGCCGTTCCTTTGATATTTGTGTCCAGAAAGATTTCCGGATTTTCAATTGAACGGTCTACATGGCTTTCAGCAGCAAAGTTTACTACCATATCAGGATGTTCTT
>URYM01000295.1 GCA_900552095.1 uncultured Blautia sp.
GGTTAATTCTCTCTGTGACCGGGAGATTATTGCGGCTCTCTATGCGGCGTCGGCAGCGGGGGTTCAGATCGATCTGATCGTCAGGGGAATCTGCTGTCTGAAAACCGGAATCCCGGGGGTCAGCGAAAATATCAGGGTGCGTTCCATCGTGGGAAACTTTCTGGAACATGCCAGGATCTTTTATTTCTTAAGCGGAGGCAGCGAGGAGATCTACATGGGAAGCGCAGACTGGATGCCCAGGAACCTGGATAAGCGGGTGGAGATCATTTTCCCGGTGGAAGACGGGAAGCTGAAAAAGGAAGCAAAGCATATCCTGGATATTCAGCTGGGAGATAATGTGAAGGCCAGGATCCTGAAAGAAGACGGAACTTACTGCCGGGTAAACCGGAGAGGCAATCCTCCTTTAAATGCTCAGGAATACTTCTGCGAGGAAGCCACGAGAAGAGGAGAAAAACGGGATGTTCTGCGGGACGACCGGGTTTTTATTCCGGCGGAGGCTCAGGAGGAAACGGGGGAAATGTAAAAATGGATGCAGCTTTTCCGATGAATTGCGGGAAGGCTGCATCCATTTTGTCAGTATCCTGCAGGATATTTTAAGGGAAACGTAAGGACTTTCCACAGGCTTCATGATAAAATCAAATCTGGAATAAAATCAGGAAAAGATAAGGAGGTATCCTTTTGGAAAAGACAAAAATACTGGTTGTGGACGATGAAAAGGAGATCGCGGATCTGCTGGAGATCTATCTGATCAGTGACGGATTCGAGGTTTTAAAAGCATATAACGGGGAGGAAGGCCTCAGGATCCTGGAACAGGAAAAAGTAGATCTGATGCTTCTTGATGTGATGATGCCGGGAATCGATGGTCTGGAGATGTGCCGGCGGGTGCGGGAGGATAAAAATATACCGATTATTATTGTCAGTGCCAAAAGCCAGGAACTGGATAAGATTCTGGGGCTTTCCACCGGTGCGGATGATTATGTATCCAAGCCTTTTAATCCGCTGGAACTGATGGCCCGGGTGAAATCTCAGCTGCGCCGTTACCGGGAACTGAATCCGGCGCACCAGGAAAAACAGAAGAATCCGAAGATTGTTCTGAAGAATCTGGAGATTGACAAGGCAACGCATCAGGTGCAGGTTTACGGCGAGCCGGTGAAGCTGACCCCCATAGAGTTTGACATTCTGTATCTGTTAGCCTCTCATCCCGGCAGGGTATTTTCCACCGATGAAATTTTTGAGAAAGTCTGGCATGAGAAGGTGTACGAGGCGAATAATACGGTGATGGTCCATATCCGCCGTCTCAGAGGAAAGATGCAGGATGATGCCAGAGTGGACAAGATCATAACAACGGTCTGGGGGGTAGGTTACAAAATTGAAGGCTAAAACATTTGAAGGCAGAATGGCGTTCTTTATCCTGATCAGCGTAATGGTTACGGGAGCTACGGAGTATCTGACTTTTCATCTGATCAGGGTTGTGTCCGAATACCTCAGGGAGAACGGATATCGCAGTTCTGCGATCGGACCGGACGGAGTGGATCCGGGAACCAGGATCGGCATGATGATCTTTGTGGGGATCCTGGTATTTGTGATCACCTTCAGTCTTCAGCTGCATTTTTATATCCGTTATCTGCGCACGATCACGGCGGGGATCCAGCGGATTGCAGATGGAAATTTTGATGTGGAGATCCCGGTGCGGGGGCAGGATGAGTTTGCCCGCATGGCAAGAAATCTGAACCGGATGCAGGAGAATGTCAAAGTCATTATGGAGAAAGAACGGATCGCAGAGCATACCAACCATGACCTGATCTCCAGTGTGGCTCATGATCTGAGAACGCCGCTCACCTCGATCCTGGGATACCTGGGCTGGGTGAGGGAGAGAGAGGATCTGGATGAGGAGACGAAACGGCAGTATATTGACATTGCCTACGAGAAGGCAAAACGTCTGCAGAAGCTGACAGAGGAGCTGTTTGGTTTTGTAAAGCTACGGCACAAAGAACTGACGCTTCATCTGGGGCAGCTGGATCTGGTGCAGATGATGAAGCAGCTGCTGGATGAGATTTCGCCGAGCCTTGCCCAGAATCATCTGAAGGGTGAATTTATCTGCAGAGAGTCTTCGCTGTCTCTTATACACATCTCCGAGCCCACG
>URYM01000296.1 GCA_900552095.1 uncultured Blautia sp.
AAATACACTGGAAAAAAGGACTCCCAGCAGGTATATAAAAAAATTAATCTGGAGGCAGCGAAAGAAATTGCCCGACAGCTGCGTCTGCGCAGTCTTTCCGGAATCCTCATTGTTGATTTTATCAACCTGGAAAAAGAAGAAGACCGGCAGGAACTTCTGGAAACTTTTGATCAGTTTGTTCGTCAGGATCCCATTAAAACGAGAGTGATCGATATGACGGCTCTGCAGCTTGTTGAAGTTACCAGAAAAAAAGTCCGCCGATCTCTTGCCGAGCAGCTGAACAGAAGTTTCCGGAAAGATTCTCCCTAAATGGTTTGAATTTCAAAAAAAATGTGCTATAATGATTCGATGATTATACAGGTGCGGGAATCCGCCCAGGGAAGTTTGATAGTATTTACGGAGGATTTTTTATGGGACGCATTGCTATTGTGACAGACAGTAACAGCGGCATTACACAGGCAGAGGCAAAAAAGATGGGAATTACAGTTGTTCCCATGCCCTTTTTTATTGATGAGAAAGTTTATTTTGAAGATATTGATCTGAAGCAGGAAGAATTTTATCAGAAACTGGAAGAGGGGGCTTCGGTCTCCACCTCTCAGCCCTCCCCGGGAGACCTGCTGAATCTGTGGGAGGATCTTCTCCGCCAGTATCAGGAGATTGTATATATTCCTATGTCCAGCAGCCTTTCCGCTTCCTGTGAGACCGCACTGGGACTAGCACAGGATTACGACGGAAGAGTACAGGTTGTGAACAATCAGCGGATTTCCGTGACACAAAAGGAGTCTGTGCGCGATGCCCTGGATCTGGCAAAAGCCGGTAAGACGGCAGCTGAGATCCGGCAGATCCTGGAAGAGGAAGGCCAGCACTCCAGTATTTATCTGATGGTAGATACGTTAAAGTATTTAAAGAAAGGCGGCCGGATCACGCCGGCTGTAGCCATGATCGGAACGGTGCTGAAGATCAAGCCGGTTCTCCAGATCCAGGGGGGAAAACTGGATACCTATACTAAAGTACGCGGATCCAGGCAGGGGAGAAAGGCGATGATCGAAGCAATCCGGCAAGATATCGAAACCCGTTTTCAGGGAGAACGGATTCAGCTGGCCATGGCCTATACGCACGGAGCTGCTGACATTGATGCGTTTCGGACGGAGATTGAAAATGCTTTTCCGGAACATTCCATTGATGAGGGTGAACTTGCTCTGAGCATTGCCTGCCATACCGGTCCCGGTGTACTGGCAGTCGCTGTTTCGCGGAAATTTCCCTGCGTTCAGTAAAAATCTGATAAAAATCAATTTTTTTCCTGTATTTAGTTGACGAAAAAAAAAAGATATGCTATTATAATCAAGTATGCCGCACAAAGAGGTTGAAGCGCCCTTGAGGGACACCATATTTGGCGAGTAATTGAGTAGGAGGTGCCATATGTACGCAATTATTGCAACAGGTGGTAAACAGTACAAAGTAGCCGAAGGCGATATCATTAACGTGGAGAAGCTTGGTGTAGAAGCCGGTGAGACTGTTACCTTTGAAGACGTTCTTGCAGTTAGCAACGACGGCTTAAAGGTTGGTGCTGATGTAGCAGATGCTACCGTAACCGCTTCTGTAGTTGAAAACGGTAAGGCTAAAAAAGTTATCGTTTACAAGTATAAGAGAAAAACTGGATATCACAAGAAGAACGGTCACAGACAGCAGTTCACAAAAGTTAAGATTGAAAAAATCAACGCTTAATTGTAACTGACCTATGATCAGGATCACTTTATTCAGACAGCAGAATCGCTGGGCAGGGTTTTGCGCAGAAGGACATGCCGGTTATGCCGAGGAAGGCGAAGACATTGTCTGTGCTGCAGTATCTGTTCTTACTACCAACACGGTGAATGCCATTGAGACTCTCACGGAAGAGGATTTTACAGGGGAACAGAGAGACGGTTATTTAAATTTCCGGCTTACAGATCTGCCAGGCGATGCAGCGGAGCTTCTGCTGCAGGCCATGGTGCTGGGTCTGGACAGTATCCAGGAAAGCTATGGCGACAGTTATATTCAGATTGATACCAAGGAGGTGTAAGACCATGTTGAAAATGAACCTTCAGTTATTCTGTCTCTTATACACATCTCCGAGCCCACGAGACCGTAC
>URYM01000297.1 GCA_900552095.1 uncultured Blautia sp.
GGATATTTTAAATTTCTTTAATGATCCGGAGTATGAAGAGGATGAAAAATGGTGGATCTGTCTGGATATCCTGTATGAGGATTTTCAGAGGATGCCGCAGGAGTTATGGCTGGAAGCAGCCCAGCAGGCCATTGCGTTTATTGACATGGGCACAAAAGAAAAAAACGGGCCGAAACCGCGGCTGATGGATTGGGAGCAGGATGCTCCCATTATCATTCCATCGGTAAACCGTGTGCTCGGGAAAGAGATCAGAGCTCTTCCTTATCTTCATTGGTGGACCTTTATGGGAGCCTATATGGAGATCGGGGAGAGTTTGTTTTCTCAGGTGGTTTCTCTTCGTAAAAAACGTACCCAGAAAAAGAAGCTGGAAAAGTGGGAACGGGAATTTTACCGGGAGAATAAAGAGCTGTGTGATCTGAAAAAGAAGTATACAAAGGCAGAGGAAGAAGAACAGAAGCGGCTGAAAGCGCTTCTGGAATAGGGAGGTGAGGAAACATGTCAGTAAAAGCAGATGGAACGCTTCTGATCGAAACAGGAGTGGATCTGGAGGGCTTTGAGACAGACTGCAGAAAACTTCAGCAATCGGCCAAACGTGCCGCGAAATCTATACTGGATATTGAAAAAAATCTGGAATCTGTAATGAGACAGCTTGCTTCCTCATCTTCTGAGGCGGCGGCCAGTACAGACGAGGCAGAACATAAGGCCAAAAGTGCTCAAAAAGAAGCCAGGGAGACTGCGAAGTCAGCAAAAGAAGCGGCGAAAGAGGCTGGAAAAGCCAAAAAGGAACTGGACGGGATCCGGGACAAGAAGATCACGATTACCAGAATGGAAGACACTTCCCAGGATGAGTATGACGGGCCCCTGTATGGACCGGAAAAAGCGGATCCGCGTTTTATGGGATATTCCAGAGAGGCAATGGAAGCGATTGGAATAGGGGCAGAAGAAGCGGAAACCAGTGTCAATGAACTGTATTTGGAAATCACAAAAACAGAGGATGCCCTAAAGCAAATGGAAGCAGCAGGACAGTGGTTTGGTGATTCTGATTACGATGATGCTTATACAAAGCTGAAAATCCTGAACCAGGAGGCAAAAGAGTATCAGGAAAGGCTGAATCTGGATTCCAGTATCAATCCGTTTGACCAGGAATCTTTTGCCGGGCAGATTCGTGATGCAGAGCTGGAACTTGCAAGACTGGCCAGCGCAGGAAAAGGGTTAGGCAGTAAAGAATTTGATGAGGTATATCGCAAGCTTGCGCTTTTAAAAGAAGAGGCGAAAGCCTACGCCAAAGAGCTTGCAAAGACACCTGATCAGGCGGCTAAAGAAGAGAATCTGAAAAAGCTTGGAGAAAGCGCAAAGATTTCCCGAAAGAAAATTGTGGAGCTGAATGATGAGATCTCCAGACTGAAAAAGCGGCAAAAGGAACTGGAAGCAGCAGGGACCGGGCTGGGATATCAGGAATATGACCAGAATATAAAGAAACTCTCGGAACTGGAAAGAAAGCTGAAAAAGTACGAGGATGCGGTTACAGGAGCAAAGAAAAAGACAAAGAGCTTTTCGGATACCCTGAACAGTGCAACAAGCCGTATTTCCAGATTATCCAGCACCATTACCAGGGCCACAGGAACTCTGATCAAAGGAGGCGGAAACGCTGCCCGGGCTGTAGCAGGTCTGAACCGTCATACAGAAAATACACGTATGACTATGGGAAAAATGCTTGCAACTTCCGTTCTTTTCAGTGCCGTGTTTCGGGGGATATCGGCAGTAACCTCCGGGATCGGGGAAGGCTTTCAGAATCTTGCCATGTATTCTGATCATACCAATGCCAGCATTTCTGCCTTAATGTCAGCCATGACAAGATTAAAGAACAGCATTGCGACAGCCTTTGATCCGATTCTTTCGGTAGCAGCGCCGGTACTGGTAACGTTTATCAATCTGCTTGCCCGCGCTGTGACCTATGTAGGGATGTTTTTTGCAGCGCTGACAGGGCAGAGCAGTTTTGTAAAGGCGGTAGGTGTCCAGCAGGATTACAGGGAATCCCTGTCAGGGACAGCGGAAGCTGCAAATGATGCTGCAGACGCCACCAATAAACTGGCAGGCGCTACGAAAAAGGCGGAA
>URYM01000298.1 GCA_900552095.1 uncultured Blautia sp.
GAGATCTAGTACGGTCTCGTGGGCTCGGAGATGTGTATAAGAGACAGGTTATAACCTGTTCTGCCTCTTTCCAGTCTGCAATCCTCACTGCCCTCATCTCTTCCACGACGGTCTCACCGTCATAAACCGCCTCGGAAACAGATACCTGCCTCCGGATAGCTGCCGGACGTTCCGCCTCCAGCACCAGAACCGGAAATCCGGCGCTCCAGAGTCTGTGAATTGTTCCCGTAGCCAGATCACCGCCTCCGCGGACAATAATCAGATGCTCCTCCAACATTCTCCTCCTGTCTCTGCATCGAAGCTGGTACAGATTACCTGATCTGCTCCAGCCTTTCTCACTGCATTCTCTATTTTCCCGGCTCTCCGCCTTTCCTCTTCTGTATCACACTGATTCAGAACAATCACATAATCCCTTGTTCCCACCTCTTTTTTTGTTCCCTTTTCCGACATCAGCACAGAAGCAGCCAGCTTTTCTCTCACAATCTCCTCCTGTTCCGCTCCAAAAAGAGTGCAGGCCAGTTCCGGCCGGAAACACACTTCTCTCAGCGGTTTCCCCAGACAGGAAAGTCCTATCACCCCCAGAACCAGATCACATTCCGGCAGAATTACCGGTTCTTTCTCTGCCGGCACCTTCATCGGCTTTCGGCGTGATCCGTCTGCCTCCAGCAGAATAAGATCTGCTAGCTTCCCATATTCCCTCAGCCGCGGAACCGGCAGGCTGCGAAGCTTTCCTCCTTCCGTCCTTTCCCCGACCACGGCATACCTGCCCGCTCTCCAAAGACTTCTGATCTCCGGTTCTTCCCGGGCAAAATTTTCTTTCGGCTCATAGATATGCGTAGTCGTGCTGACCAAAACTTTTCTTCCCCTTCGGCTGATCTTCTCTGCCAGCGCATACATCAGTGTACTCTTTCCTCCTGCCCCCACAAGAGAAATCATCTTATAATTCCGAATGCAAAGATCCGCCAGTTCTTCCAGATCCATCTCTCCTCTCCTCACGGTTTGATCAGAAGGGTAGCCTTTCCCATCTTCTCTGCAATCACATACATATTCGTCACACTTCCCACCTTCAGCTTCTCTGTCAGGCCATAGAAGTTCAGACAGGTACCGCAGGATAACAGTTCCACCCCCTGGGCTTCTAAAGAGCGCAGATCTTCCAGAACCTCCCCTTCTCCGCAGGTCAGCTTTACTCCTCCGTTATAAAAAATCACCGCATCGGGCAGTTCTTCCTGACAGGTCAGTGCGTAAAGATAGCTCTTCATCAGGGCTCTCCCCAGCCTGGGATCCCCTTCTCCCATATATTCAGAAGAAATGACCACAATCTCATTGTTCTTTCTGCTGTCCGGTTTGCAGCCGACCGGCTCTTCCTCCCCAGCCTCTGCCCCGTCTCCTGCAATTTCCATGACTACCCGGTATCTCTGTTCCTCCATCTTTTCTGCTTTTACCGGATACCCTTTCTGACGCGCCATTTTCGTCAGATTCTGAACAGCAATCTCATTATCCACCAGCGTCTCCACACTGCCCCCGGCTGTGCCCAGTTCCTTTATGGCATTTTTCGTTTTCACCACCGGAACCGGACAGACATCTCCCAGTGCATTCACCTGCTTTCTCATCCTTTTTTCTCCTTATATACTGTAATATCCTTTTCTCCTTTTTCAGTCAGCTCTCCCACGATCCTGGCGGGGAGTCCTGCTTCCTGAAGCTCTTTTTCCAGTTTTTCTGCGCTGTCGGAAGGCGCCGCGATCAGAAGTCCCCCTGAAGTCTGAGGATCAAAGAGGATTTCTTCCATCGAAAACGGGATTCCGCAAAATTCCACATATCCCTCCGCAAAATTTCTGTTTCTCTGCCCTGCCGCTGTGAGAAGAAATTCGTCCGCATACTCCGCCGCTTCTCTTATGACGGGAATCCGATCTGCCCAGATCTGACAGGAAAGCTTCCCGTCCAGCATCTCACGCAGATGGCCGAGAAAGCCGAATCCGGTTACATCCGTACACCCATGAATCTCATAATTTCTGCAGATTTCCGCCGCATATTTATTCAGCATCGTCATAGAACTCACAGCCTCATCCAGGGCTGCCCAAGAAGCTTCTCCCACCCGGGCAGCGGTACAGACA
>URYM01000299.1 GCA_900552095.1 uncultured Blautia sp.
TGGGCTCGGAGATGTGTATAAGAGACAGCCATCATCTCTTCCTGGGCTTCCCGCAGTACTTCTTCCGGAAGCACGGCCGGTCCGGCTGAAAAATTGTATACCCTGCTCATTTTCCTTTTCCTCCTCATTTCAAGTGAAATATTCTGAATTAATCATACGCTCCCGTTATTTTTTTGTCAAGTCTTCCTCGTCAAAGGTCTCTTCCAGCGGAGCTCCCGCTGCCACCATGGGAAATACCTTATCATCTGCGTCAATAACACAGTCAATGAGCACCGGCCTGCCGCAGGCGATCGCCCGGCGAAGTGCCGGTTCCAGTTCTTCCTTTTCCGTTACCCGGATTCCCACTGCTCCCATGGCTTCCGCCAGTTTCACAAAATCCACCTGATCCTGGATAATGGTATGTGAATATCTCTTCTCATAGAACAGAGTCTGCCACTGGCGCACCATACCCAGTACATGATTATTAATCACCACTTCAATAATCGGAACATTGCTGCGGGCTGCTGTAGCCAGCTCATTCATATTCATGCGGAAGCAGCCGTCCCCCGCAATATTGATCACCGTCTTGTCCGGGCAGGCCACCTTGGCTCCGATCGCTGCCCCCAGACCGTACCCCATCGTTCCCAGCCCTCCGGAGGTCAGAAGGGTTCTGGGCTTTGTGTACTTATAATACTGAGCCGCCCACATCTGATTCTGTCCCACTTCTGTGGTGATGATCGCCTCCCCGCCGGTGACTCTGTATACTTCCTCCACAACGAAAGGACCGGTCAGGCCATCCTGACGATATTTCAACGGATATTTTTCCTTTAATTCCTTCACCGAATCGATCCATTCCCGGTGATCCTGCTGTTCCAGACGACTGTTCAGAATTTTCAGTACTTCTTTTACATCTCCCACGATACAGCTGTCTACCAGAACGTTTTTGTTGATCTCCGCCTCATCCACATCAATCTGCAGAATTTTTGCCGACTGGGCAAATTTGGATGCATTTCCGGTCACCCGATCGCTGAACCGGGCACCAATTGTCACCAGAAGATCACATCGGGTCACAGATAAATTAGAAGCTTTCGTTCCATGCATGCCGATCATACCTGTATAAAGCTTATCAGTTCCCGGAAATGCTCCTTTCCCCATCAGGGAATCGCCTACCGGAGCTCCCAGTCTGTGAGCGAATGTATACAGTTCTTCCGAAGCGCCTGAAATGATTGCGCCGCCGCCCACATAGAGATAAGGACGTTTCGCTTCTCTTAGAAGTTTCAAAGCTGCTTCCACATCCTCTTCCCGGATTCCTTCCGTGCTGGGAAGCACCTCCTCCGGCTCCTGATACGTATACTCCGCCACCGCTGCTGTGACATCCTTTGTCACATCCACCAGTACCGGACCGGGCCGTCCGCTCCGGGCGATCACAAAAGCCTTTCTCAGTGAATCTGCCAGCTTATGCACATCCTTTACAATCATGCTGTGCTTCGTGATGGGCATCACAATTCCTGCAATATCTACTTCCTGAAAACTGTCTTTTCCCAGAAGAGCATTTCCCACATTGGCAGTAATCGCTACCATGGGAACGGAATCCATCGCCGCCGTAGCAATTCCGGTCACCAGATTCGTTGCGCCAGGCCCCGAAGTAGCCATGCACACTCCCACCCGGCCGGTCGCCCGGGCATACCCGTCCGCTGCATGGGAAGCTCCCTGTTCATGGGAGGTTAAAATATGACGGATTTCATCGCTGTGCTTATACAGTTCATCATAGACGTTCAAAATAGCTCCGCCCGGATAACCAAACACCGTATCTACTCCCTGTTCTTTTAAACACTCAATGATAATCTGCGCGCCTGTCATCTGCATATGCAAATCTCCCTTCCTCTTCCAGTCCTTTTTTATCTGCGGTTTTCCAGCACTGCTCCCCGGTCAGCAGAAGTAACCAGAGACGCGTATCTTGCCAGATACCCGGATGTAACTTTCGGCTCTCTGGGCTTCCAGTTCTTTCTTCTCTCTTCCAGCACTTCGTCGCTCACCTTCAGATTCAGCCTGTGTTCCGGAATATTAATCTCAATCCGGTCTCCTTCTTCCACCAGAGCAATGGGGCCTCCCATAGCTGCCTCCGG
>URYM01000300.1 GCA_900552095.1 uncultured Blautia sp.
GTAAGATCGTCGGCAGCGTCAGATGTGTATAAGAGACAGGCTGTACGAAGGAATTGATATCAAAGGAAATGGAACTGTGGGTGTGATCTCCTACCTGCGTACGGATTCTACCAGAATTTCCGAGGAAGCCGACGCTATGGCCCGGAACTTTATCCGGGAACAGTACGGAGAAGATTATGTGGCGCAGGGAGGAACGCAGAATTCCAACAAAAAAGCGCAGGATGCCCATGAGGCGATCCGGCCAACAGACGTGGCGCGGACACCGGCGGCGATCAAAGATTCCCTGTCCCGGGATCAGTTCCGCCTCTATCAGCTGATCTGGAAGCGATTTGTGGCAAGCCGGATGAAACCGGCAGTTTATGCGACTACTTCAGTGAAAATTGAAGGAGGCGGTTATTATTTTACTGTATCTGCCTCCAAGAGGAGTTTTGACGGTTATATGTCTGTGTATGTGCAGAGCGATGAGGAAGAAGAGGGGGCAAATGTGCTGATCCGGGACGTGAATGAGGACACGGTTCTTGATCTGCAGGCGCTGGATCCCCAGCAGCATTTTACGCAACCGCCGGCCCACTATACAGAGGCTTCTCTTGTGAAGACTCTGGAAGAACTGGGGATCGGACGGCCCAGCACATATGCGCCCACGATCACCACAATCATTGCCAGACGGTATGTGGCCAAGGAAAACAAGAATTTGTATATGACAGAGCTGGGAGAAGTGGTCAGCAATATGATGAAGAAAGCCTTCCCCAGCATTGTAGATGTGAACTTTACGGCGACCATGGAGGATCTGCTGGACAAGGTGGGAGACGGCACCGTAGACTGGAAGACGGTGATCCGCAATTTCTATCCGGATCTTGACGAGGCGGTGAAAGCGGCGGAGAAGGAGCTGGAGGAAGTAAAGATCGAGGACGAAGTGACAGATGTGATCTGTGAAAACTGCGGCCGGAATATGGTGATCAAGTATGGCCCCCACGGACGTTTCCTTGCCTGCCCGGGATTTCCCGAGTGCCGGAATACCAAGCCGTATCTGGAAAAGATCGGTGTGAAATGTCCGAAATGTGGAAAAGATGTGGTTCTTCGCAAGACGAAGAAGGGAAGAAAATATTACGGGTGTGAAGATAATCCGGAATGTGATTTTATGTCCTGGCAGAAACCTTCCGGAAAACCCTGTCCCCAGTGCGGCGGCTATATGGTAGAGAAAGGCAGCAAGCTGGTCTGTGCCGATGAGCACTGCGGATATGTAGAGCAGAAGAACGCCGACAAATAAACAGGGCGTCTCCTTTTCTGAATCTGATTTTTTGTTTAAATTTCTTGTAAAAAACCGGAAATTTCGTTGATTTCAAACTAAATCTATGATACCATTAAAACAAGTTAAAAGATTCGGAATTTTGATAATTGTAGATGAAAATGCCCCTGTTTGGGGCAGATTCTGCACAATAAGAGAGAAAGGAGACCGGTATGAGCGTACAATTGTTGGATAAAACAAGAAAAATCAATAAACTTTTGCACAACAACAGTTCTACCAAGGTAGTGTTCAACGACATTTGCAAGGTAATGATGGAGACGCTGGATTCCAATATTTTGGTGATCAGCAAGAAAGGAAAAGTTCTGGGGGTGAGCCTCTGCCCTGGGGTGGAGGAGATCACAGAACTGATTGACGACAATGTAGGCGGATATGTGGATCTGCTTCTCAATGACCGTTTTCTGGGAGTTCTCTCCACAAAAGAGAATGTAAACCTCCAGACACTGGGATTTGAGGGAGAGCATATCACGAAATACCGGGCGATCATCAACCCCATCGATATTGCCGGAGAGAGACTGGGAACGGTATTTATTTACCGGAACGAGAAGGAGTATGATATCGAGGATATTATCGTCAGTGAGTACGGAACTACTGTGGTAGGCCTGGAAATGATGCGCTCTGTGAATGAGGAAAATGCGGAGGAGGCCAGAAAAGTTCAGGTGGTGAAGTCGGCGTTCAGTACGCTTTCCTTCTCTGAACTGGAGGCGATCATTCATATTTTTGACGAGCTGGACGGCGAGGAGGGAATCCTGGTTGCCAGCAAGATTGCAGACCGGGTGGGAATTACCCGTTCC
>URYM01000301.1 GCA_900552095.1 uncultured Blautia sp.
GTATAAGAGACAGGTAGAGAAGATGGGGGAAGCTTTCGGGAGCCGGCCGGAGGATCTGGTGGCGGCAATCGGTCCGTCCATCTGTCAGGACTGCTATGAGGTGAGTGCTGATGTGGCGGAGCAGTTTGCGGCGATATTTCCCGGGAAAATCCAGGAGAAGATTTTTTACCGGAAAGAAAATGGGAAGTATCAGCTGAATCTCTGGGAAGCTAATCTGCAGATCCTGCTGGAGACAGGGATCCCCCGGTCCCGGATTTTGCTGCCTGGGATCTGTACCTGCTGCAATCCGGATTTCCTGTTCTCCCACCGCGCCAGCGGGGGAAAGAGAGGGAATCTGGCTGCATTTTTGATGCTCCGCTGAAAATTCAGAAAAAATATCCCCCCGGGTGGCTTGTGGGGGGAAGAAAAGATATGCTATACTTCGTAATGTGAAAAAACTTATACTGTTTAGACCTCTAAAATCAAAAAACTCACCGGCAAAACCTCTCTCAAGTGCCGGTGAGTTTTTTGATTTCTGATACAGTTATACAAGACCTTTGCGGTGCTTCTCCAGAAGCTGATTTAATTTTCCGGTGTTGTCCCGGACTTTTTCTACAGATACATCATGATTTAAAATATCGATGATGCTGGCCATATATTTGCTCATTTTTGCCGCTTCATAGTAGGGGCGGGTGAGCAGATCCTGCGGGCGGTAATTCAGGTCTGTAGTGATCAGTTTGCTGAAGTAGCCCTTTTCATAATATTCGTCAAATTTGTCCAGACCGTCGGTGAAAAGACCGAAAGTGGTACAGATGAAGACACGGCTGGCTTTCCGTTCTTTTAATTTTTTGCAGTCATCCAGCATACTCTCACCAGAGGAGATCATATCATCAATTACGATGACATCTTTTCCTTCTACAGAGTCTCCCAGGAATTCATGCGCTACAATTGGATTTTTCCCGTTTACGATGGTGGAATAATCCCGTCTTTTGTAGAACATACCCATGTCCACACCCAGGATATTGGAAAAATATACGGCCCGGTTCATGGCTCCCTCATCCGGGCTTATGATCATCAGATGATCATTATCCAGATGGAGATCCGGAACAGCGTGGATCAGAGCCTGAAGGAACTGGTAGGTGGGCATGAAATTGTCAAAGCCCTGCAGGGGGATTGCATTCTGAACCCGGGGATCATGGGCGTCGAAGGTGATAATATTGGAAACACCCATGGCCATCAGCTCGTTTAAAGCCAGAGCGCAGTCAAGAGATTCTCTGCTGTTGCGCTTATGCTGCCGGCTTTCATAGAGGAAGGGCATGATAACGGTGATCCGGTGCGCCTTTCCTGTGGCGGCGGAGATGATCCGCTTCAGATCCTGATAGTGATCATCCGGGGACATATGGTTCTCATAACCGTTTACTTTGTAGGTGATGCTGTAGTTGGTCACATCAGCCATAATAAAAAGATCCGCACCGCGGACAGATTCTTTTAAAATACCTTTGGCTTCACCGGTGCCGAAACGGGGGCAGGCGCAGTCCAGGAGAAAACTGTCTTCGCAGTAGCCGGAACAGTTCATGGAAGGATCCCGGCGGTCCGCCAGCTCCCGCCGGTACTGGACCAGCTGATTATCTACTTCTTTTGCAAGTGAACGGCAGCCTTCCAGCGCGGCGATTTTGATAGGCGCCAGGGGAAGAGACTGCTTTAACAAATCAAGATTTGCCATGGTTACCTCCAACAATGGTTTATCATTTTTATATAACAAAAAATCGTTATGTACTTTCTATATAGTTATATCATTACGAGTGGAGGAGCGTCAAGGACTTCCTGACAAGATTCGGCAAAAATACAGGGGGAAGCTTGATTTTCAGCTGTAAAATTGGTATGATAGGCAGGAACCAGAAAGGGGAATACTATGAAAAAACCCATACACAAAGTAGCCCGGGTCATTCAGGGAAGCATTGCCGAAGAACTGGAACTGGAACCGGGAGATGTGATTTTGTCCATAAACGGACAGGAGATAGAAGACGTATTTGATTATCATTACCTGGTAAATGATGAGTATCTGGAACTGCTGTCTCTTATACACATCTCCGAGCCCACGAGACCGTACTAGA
>URYM01000302.1 GCA_900552095.1 uncultured Blautia sp.
CGAGATCTAGTACGGTCTCGTGGGCTCGGAGATGTGTATAAGAGACAGTGCCAGATTCCCCTCTTCCCCGAAGTCTCCTTCTCCTCCGGGTCTGTAATCTCTCCCGTAATCCAGCTCGTAGATAAAGCAGCCAATCTTTCCTTCCCTGTCTCTCATCAGCTTCTCCAGCAGTTCCACCACCGTCCGCTCATGGGAGATCTGCAGACTGGCTCCATTGCAAAAATCGCAGTCCACGTTTTCCCGGCTGGACCGGAAGAGCTCATCCACCCTGTCCACCAGCTCATTGGCCGCCTGCAGTCTGCCTATCACCTCGGAAAATTCTTCCCTTGTAAGCGGAATTTTTTCCATCGCGTTCCCTCCATTCCCGATCCGTTCTCCGGCCTCACTGTGAGGATACTACATCCGGCACGCTTTTGCATTGGACTTTTTGTCCAAACGTACCTTTATGCCAGCAGTTTCCTTATCATCTCTCCTGTAAATACGACCTGGGAGAGATGATCCACCTCGATCTGATACAGGGCGTTGGCTGCGATATGCTCTGCAGCCTGCTCCAGATCCCGGATCCCGCTGGTATTTTTATACTGCTCGATCACCGCATCCAGAGCCTCCTCGGTCAGAACGCACTCCTTCTCCTCCAGACCCATCCGTTTCAGTACCTTGGGGAGGGCAAAACGGGAGAAGATGACCTTCTTTTCCTCCTCCGTATAATCCGGAATATCGATCACCGCGAAACGGGACATCAAAGGTGCGCTGATCATACTCTTATCATTCGCCGTAGCGATGGGATAAACCCCCACCGTGGGAACCATACACTCAATATAATTATCCGTAAATCCCAGATTATCCAGAAGCGTCAGCAGTACATCCGCCGGATTGCCATTCCCTTTCCCGGAAGACGCTTTATCCAGCTCATTGATGATGAAAACCAGATTAGATTCCCCCGCCATGGCAAATGCCTCCAGAATAATCCCGGGCTTGGCATTGGAATAAATACGGGAGCTTCCCGTCAGCTGTTCCGGATCATTGATAGAGCTCATATCAAGCGTCGTCCAGGGCAGCTTCAGGATCCGGGCTACCGCATAGGCAATCTGAGACTTTCCTGTCCCTGCCGGTCCCACCAGCAGAAGCCCGTATGCCGGCAGCGTGTGCGTACGGTTGATCTGAATGATCGTCTCGATAATCCTCTGCTTCACCCGCTCCATCCCGTACAGTTCTTCATCCAGGATCCGCCTTGCCTCCTCCGGGTCGATCGCCTCAAAATAATTGTGTTTCCACTGGATATTCATCATAATGGACAGTGCTCTCTGGGCGTGTCTGCGTTCCTCCGGGGAAACCTCGCCGGAACGGGCCACCGCCAGATTCCTCCTCGCCCACAGGCGGATATTGTCCGGCAGAGTTCTCCCCGCACAGGTCATAAAATCTGTGATACTCTGGAGGCTGGTCAGCTTCATATCATCTCCCTCTTCCTCCCGGTCCTCATCTTCTGCCTCCTCCGTGGGCGCACTGCTAGCCAAAAGCCGCTCGATCATAAACTGAAGAAAACCGTCCTCCGCAGAGAGCTTCGTTCCTCCTCCGAAAGCCGTCTCCCGGATTCTGTAAACCATATAGCCTTCTTCCCGGTTTTCTCCGGACAGGCGCACATTGATATGATTTTCCCCCAGCCAGGTCAGCAGACTGACAAACCGGGAATCAATCTTCAGAATATCCGCGCAGCAGGTTCCGTCTTCCTCCTTAAATTCAAATGAAGTCCGTTTCACAGGATTGGTAAAAATGCCGCAGGAGTGATGTTTCCACTGTCTCTCCCGATTATCCAGAACCAGAAGCGGCCTGTCCGGAGATGCCTCCGGTTCACTGGAGGAAAATGCGGTGTACGTACACACAGCCTCCGCCTTTTTATCTGAAGTACTTTTAAAATCAAAAACTGGCATATCTGTATTCTCCTTTATCTTTCTATTTCCCCAGTTCCCAGAAGGCCACTGCGCTGGCTGCCGCCACATTCAGGGAGTCTACTCCGTGGGACATGGGAATGCGGATCGTAAAATCCTGTCTCTTATACACATCTCCGAGCCCACGAGACCGTACTAGATCTCGT
>URYM01000303.1 GCA_900552095.1 uncultured Blautia sp.
GAGATCTAGTACGGTCTCGTGGGCTCGGAGATGTGTATAAGAGACAGCTCATACACAGTACCGCGGCAAACAAAAGTCATGCCACAGGCAAGATTACCCTGTTTTACAGGTTTTATCTGTACAATTTCTTCTTCCTCACACGCCAGCAGTTCTGCCGTTTTTTTTAAAATCCTGCTTCCGGATTCCCGCCGATACCGGGGATCGAATTCCCGGAGTTCATCCAGAGAATCAAATTCAAAAATCACAGAAGCGTCATAGGGACGAAGTTTCATCGGAAGCACATCCAGATGTTCCAGATAAATATCCTCCCACAGTTTATCCCTGGTCTTTGGAAGCTGGTATTCCTTCTCCAGTATTTTAAGAAATCTTTCGGTAAATGTTTCCGACCAGAACGTGTGCCCCATCATATACCAGGAATCCCTTCCACCTACAGATACCTCTTTGATCCAGCCGCTCTCATCTGTTTTCATACACCATTCTTTTGTTTCGCCCTCGCTGTAAACTGCTGCATAATAGGAATCCTCTGCTTCCGAGGTAAAAGGATTTTCTGTAAAATAATTATCTGCAGAACAAAGATAACTGTTCTTTAATACCTTCCGTGCCGCATAAATACTTCCGTTATTGTTTCGTTCCAGATATTCCGGATTATCAATCAGTTTCACCTTCCATTTTTTCTCCAGATATCGAAACTGCTCCCCTTTATAACCTGTTACCACATAGATTTCCGGTATTCCTGCTTCCCTAAGCTGACGGATCTGCCGTTCGATCAGCACTTCACCCCGAACAGGGATCAGTGCTTTTGGCTTTTCATACGATAACGGCGCAAACCTGCTGGAAAGGCCGGCTGCCATGATCACCGCATTATCTGCTTTATATCCCATTTCTCAAGTTTCCTCTTTCCAAATCTTATAATACTCCTTGGCATAACGATACTGCCGCAGAGAATATTCTCCAAACTCTACTCCCAGATGATGCTTATATTCGCACCAGTTACTCCACAAAAGACCGCAGACTGCAATATAGGCATAAATTTTTCTTCGCACGTTTTTCGGACAGCCTTCCATATAATAGGCATCTATCAGATCATCGACCTGATCCCGTTCATACAAAGCATATACAGCAAACATGGCAATATCCACATCTGCATCCTGCATTCCCGCATACTCCCAGTCAATCAGACGAATCTCTCTGTCTGTTATAAGAAAATTATCCGGGACCGAATCAATATGACACAGGGTCCAGCGTTTCGGCTGTTCTTCCAGATACCTCTTCAGTTCTCCTATCTTTTCTTTTGTCCTTCCATAATCCTTATAGCAGGAAGGTGTATCCCGCCATAAACTCTCATAAAAATCAATTTTTTCAAAAAGATCAAAGGTATGAGAAACTTTTTTCCCCGATTCGTGAAACTTCCGCAAAACAGTCATACATCTTAACACGTCTTCCCGGTCTCTGCTGTTGCAGACACGCGTTCCGGGAATGAATTCAGTCAGTTTATATCCCTTTTCCGGTTCAAAATAGCACACCGTATCGCTCAGTCCCAGATCAGCCACTTCCTGATAGACCTGACATTCCTGTTTTCTGTCAATCAGCTGATCCGTACCCTCTCCCGGGATTCTCATAATGTACTCTTTTTCCCGGCAGCAAAACTGAAAAGATCGGTTCGTCATTCCCTTTTTTAGCATTCTGATTTCCCGCATCTCAGCAGTCGAACATCCCAGCGCCCCCGCTATTGTATTCAAAACCTCTGATTTTAACTGGCGGGAATCCTCATCTGCTTCGCGAAGGTCTTCATACGTATTAATTTCAAAAACTTTCTGAGAGGACACCGGCCTGGATGCAAGAAGCATTTTCCCTTTCTGCATACACGCTTCTTCCCAGAAAGCATGACTGCCGGCTTTCTGATCTTCCATTTCCTGCAGATTTTTCCGGAGAAGTTCCGCATCCGTTTCCAGCACATAGCTGATTCCGATCATCTCATTTCCGCTTTTTCCCCGCTCTACCGCGGCCAGCTCTTTTTTGCGGTTTACCCGTACAAAACTGTCATCTTTGATAATTTCTGTAACCATATACCAGGAATACCAT
>URYM01000304.1 GCA_900552095.1 uncultured Blautia sp.
CACCCACCGACTTTGAGGTAACCGTGCGCAACCTGAAGATCTCTGCAGGAGCAGGCTTTATCGTAGCGCTGACCGGCGAAATCATGACTATGCCCGGTCTGCCGAAAGTACCGGCTGCAGAGCGTATTGATGTAGACGAGACCGGAAAGATCTCCGGACTGTTCTAAAAATCATAAAATACCGGGGCTGCCGGGAAAAGTATAGGTTCAGATATCGGCAGCCTCAAAAAAGGAGAGAGAAAAATGGGATTTTCAACTGTACCCTGTAATGAATTTGTAGAAGTGCTGGCTTCCAAGGCTCCGGTTCCGGGAGGCGGAGGAGCATCCGCTTTAGTCGGAGCAATTGGAACGGCTCTGGGAAATATGGTAGGAAGCCTTACCGTGGGAAAGAAAAAGTATGCAGATGTGGAAGCTGAAATGTATGAGCTGAAAGCAAAAGCAGACAAGCTGCAGGCAGAGCTGCTTCATCTGATCGAGCGGGATGCGGAAGTTTTTGAGCCTCTTTCCAAAGCTTACGGAATGCCCAGAGAGACAGAGGAGGAGAAGGCAGAGAAGGCAAGAGTGATGGAGATTGTCTTAAAAGATGCCTGCTCTGTCCCCATGGAAATCATGGAGAAATGCTGTGAAGCCATCGAGATTATTGTGGAATTTGCGGCAAAAGGATCTGCTCTGGCGATCAGCGATGCCGGTGTGGGCGTGGCATTTTGCAAAGCGGCATTAAAGGGAGCGAGCCTGAATGTCTACATCAATACAAAATCCATGAAAAACCGGGAGTATGCAGAAGAGCTGAATGCAAAATGTGATGCAATGCTGGAAAAATATACTAAGATTGCAGATGAAGTTTTTGACAGTGTTCTGGGAAGACTGAAATAAGGGAGAAAAGAGGAAGAAGAAATGGCAAAGCAATTATTAGGTAAAGAGGTAACCGCCGCACTGAATGAGAGAATTAAGGCAGATGTGGCAAAGCTGGAAGAAAAAGGGGTAAAACCCACTCTGTGCATTATCCGCGTAGGAGAAAATGACAGCGATATTTCTTATGAAAGAGGCGCAACCAAGCGCTGCGAGACACTGGGCGTTGCCTGCGAGAAGATCCTGCTTCCGGCTGATGTTTCCCAGGAAGAACTGCTGGCAACCATCGACAAGGTAAATAAGGACGATGCGATCCACGGCGTGCTGCTGTTCCGTCCGCTGCCGAAACATCTGGATCAGTCCGTGATCGAGAATGCACTGGATCCCGCAAAGGATGTGGACTGTATGACCGACGGTTCCATGTCCGGTGTGTTTACCGGAAAAAATGTGGGCTTCCCGCCCTGTACTCCCCAGGCATGTATGGAGATCCTGGATCACTACGGAATTGACTGCACCGGCAAGAAAGCCGTTGTTGTCGGAAGAAGTCTTGTGGTAGGAAAACCGGCTGCCATGATGTTGATTAAGAAAAATGCAACCGTTACGGTATGCCATACCAGAACGGTAGATATGCCCTCCGTTGTAAGAGAAGCAGACATCGTAATCGTAGCTGCCGGCCGCGCAGGCATCGTAGATGATACTTATCTGGCTCCGGGTCAGGTTGTGATCGACGTGGGAATCAACGTAAATGCAGAAGGCAAGCTCTGCGGAGACGTGGATTATGCAAAGGCAGAGCCTGTTGTTGAGGCAATCACTCCGGTTCCCGGCGGAGTAGGAAGCGTAACCACTTCTGTTCTGGTAGGCCATGTGGTTGAGGCTGCAAAAAGAAAATATCTGTAAGAGATAAGTAACAGGAGAATGAGAAGATGAGAGGACTTGATACACCTGTGCGGAAGGTCCGCAGAAAAGTATTTACGGAAATCGCCCGCTTGGGATTTGCCAACCGGCCGGAGACGCTGATCTCTGACATTGAGGAAATCCCATATAAGATCGTGCAGGAGAAAGCCAGTTACCGGGAGAGCATTTACCGGGAACGGGCAGTCGTCAATGAGCGGGTGCGTCTGGCTATGGGAATGTCTCTGCGCCCGGAGAACCGGGCAGTCCATGTGCTGTCTCTTATACACATCTCCGAGCCCACGAGACCGTACTAGATCT
>URYM01000305.1 GCA_900552095.1 uncultured Blautia sp.
GCATAAGATTGCTCATAAAGGCAATACTTCCCAGTTCCGCGCCGCCCAGACGGCCGATCGTCACGCCGGACAGGCTGTACCATCCCATTCCGCTGGCGATCGCCGCTCCCGGCCCTGCGGGAATCCCCAGAAAGACAGAAGCCAGAACACCTCCCAGTATGGAACCGGCAATAATCCCGGCCGGAATCAGAAAAATACGGATGTGATATTCCCGCAGTTTCTCCAGGATCCCCCGATGCATTCCCACGCTGATCCCAACAGAAAACATAAGAATATAAAGGATCAGATCGGTGTGCTCCGTGAACACAGCCAGCAGTCTGTTTTCACCTCCCAGCAGTCCGCAGGTTACTCCCAGAAGCAGCGCCAGAATCGTAAAAACTACCATTCTCTCTCCTCCTTTTCTTCTGTTTTCCTTTTTTTCTCCAGAAATCTCCGGCTTAAAAGATAAACAAATACAATGGAAAGTGCTGTCGGAAGAAGAAAAAACAAGAAGCTGGAAAAGCCCAGTCTCCCCAGTTCCTCTAAAAAGTTTTCTTTCTGTCCCATCATAACTCCCATGGAAAAAATCAGGATAAGCGTACAGGCAAGTGCAATCCGCTCATTCAGTCTTTTTGCTCTTCCGGGAACCAGAAAACGCCCTGCCAGGATCCCCGCGCACATCACAAGCAAAATAATCACAGCTTTCTCTCCTTTACCGTATCTTACAATTCCCCTTGAAAATAATAAAACGGATACAGACTTAACATCCGTATCCGTTCCCTATTTTCTGCTTTTACAGTTTTTATACCAGCTCGATGATAACTTCCATTGCAGCGTCACCCTTACGCGGTCCGATCTTTACGATACGGGTATAACCACCATTGCGGTTTGCGTATTTGGGAGCGATCTCATTGAACATCTTGTCAACCATATCTACGCTCTTGGTGTTTTTCTTTCTGCCCTTGTTCTCTGTGGGAACAGCGGTAACCGGGTAGAATACTTTCATCATCTGACGTCTTGCGTGCAGTCTGGACGGCTGATCTTTCTTGATCTCCTTCTGAACTTCATCGTATACGGTTACTTTCTTTCCGTCTACAACTTCTTTCACACGCTTTCCGTCTGCGTCTTTCTTGGCAACCTTAGCGGTAACCGTTACAGTATCAAAGTTATCTTTCTCTTTTACTGCCAGAGCAATCAGGCCTTCTGCGATCTTGCGGATCTCTTTTGCCTTTGCCTCGGTGGTAACGATCTTTCCGTGATACAGCAGATTGGTTACCTGGTTTCTAAGTAAAGCTTTTCTCTGAGAAGCAGTTCTGCTCAGTTTTCTATATCCTGCCATGATTCTTTTCCCTCCATTTGTGGAACACTCCGGCACGCGTCTTCGGTCTTACTGCCGGAATGCTTTTTTACCTCAAATTATTTATTTACTGTTCGTCGCCGGGATTCAGCTGAAGTCCCAGTTCCTTCAGTTTTGCCAGCACCTCTTCCAGAGATTTGCGTCCCAGATTACGGACTTTCATCATATCTTCGGAAGTGCGGTTGCACAGCTCTTCTACTGTATTGATTCCTGCTCTCTTCAGACAGTTATAAGAACGCACGGACAGTTCCAGTTCATCGATGTTCATCTCCAGAACTTTCTCTTTCTCATTGTCCTCTTTCTCGATCATGACTTCTGCCGTCTTGGCATTTTCAGACAGATCGATAAACAGCTTCAAGTGCTCACTCAATACCTTTGCAGCCAGGCTGACTGCCTCATCGGGATCCAAAGTTCCCCTGGTATATACATCCAGAGTCAGCTTGTCGTAATCGGTGATCTGACCTACACGGGTATTCTCCACAGTCAGGTTCACACGCTCAACCGGTGTATAGATTGCATCAACAGCGATCACGCCGATCGGCATATCATCTGTCTTTCCCTTGTCAGCGCTGATATATCCTCTTCCCTTGGTGATCGTCAGTTCCATATACAGCTTGCTGTCAGCGCCGCCGTTTAAGGTAGCGATGATCTGATCCGGATTCATGATCTCGATATCCTGATCCACCTGAATATCGGAAGCGCTGACAAGGGAAAGAC
>URYM01000306.1 GCA_900552095.1 uncultured Blautia sp.
CCATGGAGCCGGTGGTGGCGCCGGAGGATGCGGATTATTCGATTCGGGAAGAAGATCTGCCTGTGATTTTTGAACAGTATGATATGCTGGCGCAGGAAATGATCAAAAGAGAAAAAGAGGGAAGAGGATTTACCTTCTTCCATTTTATGGTAGACCTTACAGGAGGCCCCTGTGTTTACAAACGTCTCTCCGGCTGTGGATCCGGGACGGAATATCTGGCGGTGACTCCCTGGGGGGATCTCTATCCCTGCCATCAGTTTGTGGGAGAAGAAGAGTTCCTGATGGGAAATGTGGACGAGGGGATCCAAAGACCAGAGATCCAGGATACGTTCAAAAACTGTAATGTATATGCCAAAAAAGACTGTAAGGAGTGCTTTGCCAGATTTTATTGCAGCGGCGGCTGTGCGGCAAATTCTTACAATTTCCACGGAAAGATCAATGATGTCTATGAGATCGGATGCAAGATGCAGCGCAAGCGGATTGAGTGTGCGCTGATGATCAAGGCGGCCCTGGCAAAAGAGAGCGAAGGCTGAGACAGGAGTAAGGAGAGAAGCAATGAAGAAAAATCAAAGTATTTTGGTGCTGGTAGCAACCACCCTTTTGATTGGTCTTCTGGCATTCACCACCATTGTAGGCTTTGGACCTACGGGAACAGGCGCAGCCAGAAATATCAAAACCGGTCTGGAGCTGTCCGGAGGAGTGAGCATTACTTACCAGGCCAAAGAAGAGAATCCTGGCAGTGAGGAAATGCAGGATACCATAAGCAAGATGCAGAAGCGTGTGGAAAACTACAGCGAAGAAGCTCAGGTTTACCAGGAGGGAAGCAACAGGATCAACATTGAGATCCCGGGTGTGAATGACGCGAATGCGATCCTGGAAGAACTGGGAAAACCAGGATCCCTGTATTTTATTTCTGAGAAAGACAGCCAGGGAAATCTGAATTATTCCTGGAATGGCAGCGACTATATCCTGCAGAAAGATATCAGTGAGATTGTAGCGGATGGTTCTGTTGTTCTGGAGGGAAGCGATGTCAAGACGGCGGAAGGAGGCGGACAGAAGGATCCGAATACCAACAGCACAGAATACGTGGTGATGCTGGAATTAAACGATTCCGGAAAAGAAAAGTTTGCCGAGGCCACCGGAAAGGCAGTGCAGTCCGGGGAATCTATCGGTATCTACTACGACGGTGAGATCATCAGCGCCCCCAATGTGGAGAGTAAGATTGAGAATGGTTCTGCGGTGATCAACGGAATGGAGTCGGTGGAAGAGGCACAGAATCTGGCCTCCACCATCCGGATCGGTTCGCTGAAGCTGGAACTGGAGGAGATCCGCTCGAATGTAGTGGGTGCGCAGCTGGGAGAGGAAGCCATAAAGACCAGCCTGATTGCCGGAGGAATCGGCCTTGCCATCGTAATTCTGTTTATGATCTGGGCTTACCGGGTTCCGGGAATTGTAGCAGGTATTTCCCTTGTTATCTATACCGGTCTGGAGCTGGTGCTGTTAAATGCTTTTGATCTTACGCTTACGCTTCCGGGTATTGCGGGTATTATTCTGTCTATCGGAATGGCGGTGGATGCCAACGTTATTATCTATGCCCGTATCAAAGAGGAGATTGCCGCAGGGCGGAGCGTGCGCCAGGCCATCAAAAGCGGCTTTCAGAAAGCTCTCTCTGCGATCCTGGATGGAAATATCACTACCCTGATTGCTGCAGCTGTTCTGGGAATGATGGGAACGGGAAGCGTGAAAGGCTTTGCCATGACGCTGGCTCTCGGTATTGTTCTGTCCATGTTCACAGCGCTGGTAGTTTCTAGACTGATCATCAATGCGCTGTTCACGATAGGTGTGCGGGATGAAAAATGGTACGGACGGCAGAAAACGAGAAAGACGATTGATTTCCTTGGAAAGAGAAAAATATGCTTTATCATTTCTCTGATCCTGGTGCTTCTGGCGCCGGTGGGAATGGGAATCTTTGCGGCAAAAGACGGAAAAGCCTTAAATTACAGCCTGGAATTTTCCGGAGGAACTTCCACCAATGTAACCTTCAATGAAGAGC
>URYM01000307.1 GCA_900552095.1 uncultured Blautia sp.
TCTAGTACGGTCTCGTGGGCTCGGAGATGTGTATAAGAGACAGGGATGGATCGCCTGATGGAGGGAAGAACCGTTTTTGTAATTGCCCACCGGCTTTCCACTGTGCGGAACGCGGATGCGATCCTGGTGCTGGAAAACGGGGAGATCACAGAGCGGGGCAGCCACGAGGAACTGCTGGAACATAAGGGGGAGTATTATCAGCTTTATAATGGCATGTTTGAACTGTCCTGATGAAAACAAAGGGAAAGGGGGAGGAAGAAGATGGAGCGAATAGACAGCTGGAGCCGAAAGAAATATCTGGTTCTGACGCCGCCTTCGGAGGAGGATAACTGTCCGTATCAGGAGAGGATCCGGCGGGAACTGGAGCCGGAATTTGGAAAAATTCATACAGAATTGTGTGTGCTGAGGCAGTTGTCCGCCGTCTGCGAGCAGGCGGACTGGAAGATTACAGCGGTGTTGTCCTGGGATGGGAAGAGATGGTGCCTGGCCGGCATCGAGGCAGGAGATACCAGCCGGAGAAATTATGGGATCTGCGCAGATCTGGGGAGTACCACCATCGCAGTGCAGATCCTGGATATGGACACGGGGGAAGTGCTGGCAGAAGAGAGCGGTTTTAATCCGCAGACTGCTTTTGGGGAAGATATCCTGACCCGTATTTTCTGCTGCAAAGAAAATGCAGAGAAGCTGGAGGAGATACGGCAGAAGACGGTGGAAGGATTTCTTGGACTTTTTTCCCGGATAGAAGAGAAAACGGGGATTTCTCCGGAGCGGGACTGTACCAACCTGGTGATTTCAGGAAACACGACCATGATCCATTTTCTCTATGGCCTGGATCCTTTTCCGGTTTTTGCAAGTCCTTATGCGGTGCGGACGCTGGCTCCGGAGATTTACCCCGGGAGGGAACTGGGATTTCCCATCCGGGGCTATGTTTACAGCTATCCGGCCCGGGCGAATTATCTGGGCGGCGATATCATCAGCGGCATGATTGCCACGGGAATCCCCTTTCGGGAGGAACTGTCCGTCTTTCTCGACATCGGAACCAATGGGGAACTGGTGATCGGCAATAAAGATTTTCTGATTTCCGGGGCAGGAGCGGCAGGGCCGGCGATGGAAGGGGGGGGGGGAAAATATGGAATGCGGGCAGAAGAAGGGGCAGCTGACCGGGTAAAGATTGAGAATGGAGAGGTAAAGCTTCATGTTCTGGGCGGCGGAGAAGCAAGGGGATTCTGCGGTTCCGGGATCGTAGATCTTCTGGCCCAGCTCTTTCTTGCCGGCTGGATCAATATGCAGGGAAAACTGCAGCCGGAAGCGTCTCCGCTGATTCGGGAGCGGGAAGGAGAGCTCTGTGTCGTATGTGGGGAAAACCTTTTCTTTTATCAGAGTGATATCGATGAGTTCCTTAAAACAAAAGCGGCAGCCAATACGATGGTGGAATATCTGATGGCGTGCATAGGACTTCAGATGGATGAGATTGAACGGTTTTATGTCTCAGGAGCTTTCGGGACGCATATTTCCCGCAGTTCCGGGATTACGATAGGGCTTTATCCGGATCTGCCGGAGGAGAGACTGATCCTTCCGGGAAATACTTCTCTTGCCGGCGCAGGGAAAATGCTTCTGAACCGGGCATATGCAAAAAAAACGGAAGAAATTCTGGATAAGATGGAATATGTGCAGTTTGGGGCAGTGGAAGATTTTCTGCAGATCATGGTGGCGGCAGCTGCATTTCCGCATACAGATTACAGGCGTTATCCTTCTGTGATGGAGGAGCTTGCCAGAAGAGGAAGACCCTTAGAATAAAAGACAGGAGGAACAGCAATGACAATCTATGAACTGGCTTGGATCTTTTTTATCTACGCATTTTTGGGGTGGGTACTGGAGACCGTTTACGCGGCTTTCAAAGATCACCATTTTAGAAACAGGGGATTTCTGAATATGCCGCTCTGTCCGATCTATGGAGTGGGTGTGGCATCTATGCAGATCCTCTATGGCTGTCTCTTATACACATCTCCGAGCCCACGAGACCGTACTAGATCTCG
>URYM01000308.1 GCA_900552095.1 uncultured Blautia sp.
TCTACACGCGTAAGATCGTCGGCAGCGTCAGATGTGTATAAGAGACAGATATCTGATTTCCTATCTTATGGAGGAAGGAATCTTAAAAACAGAAGATCTGAACGGGTTCCGCCCTTCGATCTGTAACCGGCTCGACCGGAACACCAGCGGTCTGGTGCTCGCGGGAAAAACAGTGCGGGGACTGCAGGTATTTTCAGAAATGCTGCGGCAGCGGACGGGACATAAGTTCTATCTGACACTGGTAAAAGGGGTAATCGAAAAACCCAGCAGAGTACGTGGATTTCTCTGCAAAGACGGGCATGCCAATCAGGTGAGCGTGCACAAAGAGGAAAAGGAGGGGTCCTCTTTTATTGAGACGGCCTATGAGCCTCTGGAAAATAACGGGAAATCGACGCTTCTGCGGGTGGAACTGGTAACAGGAAAGCCTCATCAGATCCGAAGTCATCTGGCATTTCTGGGTCATCCTGTAGCAGGAGATCAGAAATATGGAGACTTCGTCCAAAACAGTTTTTACCGAAAAAAATATCAGTTGACCCATCAGCTGCTTCATGCCTGGGAAATCGATTTTCCGGACGATTCATCTCTGGGGCAGCTGGCAGGAAAAAAAGTACAGGCGCCGCTGCCCTCCCTTTTTCTTGAGATTTTGCAGGGAGAAGGGCTGGATAAATTTTTAGGCGGCCAGGAGAGGAGGGAAAAAAATGTTTGGCAGTAAAAAGAAAAAAGAACAGGAACGGGACGAAGAAGAGAAGCCGTTTAACTGGAAAAAAGAAGTAATTGAGTGGGTGTCACTGATCTTCTTTACCATTCTCTTTGTTACCTTTCTGGACACAAAAGTTGTGGTGAATTCAGTGGTACCCTCCGCTTCCATGGAAACCACTATTATGACAGGAGACCATATTTTCGGAAATCGACTGGCTTACCGGGAAAAGGATCCGGAACGGTTTGATATTGTGATTTTCCGTATGCCGGATGACAAATCCGAACTGTATATCAAAAGAATCATCGGTTTGCCCGGAGAGACGGTGCGGATTGAAGACGGGGAAGTGTATATTAACGATTCTGAAACTCCGCTCAGGGACGATTTTATCCGGGAACCGATGAAGGGGGAGGACGGAATCTACCAGGTGCCGGAAAATTCCTATTTTATGATGGGAGATAACCGAAATAACTCCAGTGATTCCCGTTTCTGGAATAATCCTTACGTGATCCGGGAAGATATCCTGGGAAAAGCCTTTTTCCGTTATCTGCCCTTTGACCGGATTGGACCGGTAGAATAGGAGGATATAATGGGAACCTGGAATTCAAGGGGACTTCGGGGGTCGACGCTGGAGGATCTTATCAACCGTTCCAATGAACAGTATCAGAAAAGCGGCCTGGCGCTGATACAGAAGATTCCGACTCCGATCACCCCCATAAAAATTGATCAGGAACACCGCCATATTACTCTGGCTTATTTTGAGAAAAAAAGTACCGTGGACTATATCGGGGCAGTGCAGGGGATTCCTGTCTGCTTTGATGCGAAAGAATGCGGCACGGATACTTTTCCTCTGGCTAACATCCATCCTCATCAGGTGGAATTTATGGGAGCTTTTGAGAAGCAGGGCGGTGTTTCTTTTTTATTGATTTTTTACAGTCACAGAAACAGCTTTTATTATCTTTCCTATCGGCAGATGATGAGATTCTGGAAACGGGCCGGGGAGGGCGGACGGAAAAGTTTTCGGCTTGAAGAGCTTCCCTCAGAAGGATTTCTGCCCCAGAAACCGGGAATCCTTGTTCCTTATCTGGAGGGCCTGGCGCTGGATCTTAAAACCAGGGATTGACAGGAAGAGTCTCTTTGGTTATAATTGCATTAATTTCATTTAGTAGCAAATTAGCAGTTCAGCGCACGAAAGTGAGGGGAGAATATGCAGCGTTTATTACATACTCCGGAAGGGTTTCGGGATCTTTACAAGGACGAGTGTTCGGAGAAGCAGTGGCTGGGGCAGGAACTGTCTCTTATACACATCTCCGAGCCCACGAGACCGTACTAGATCTCG
>URYM01000309.1 GCA_900552095.1 uncultured Blautia sp.
GATATCTTATCACATCCGTTGCTGTTTGTCAACAACTTTTTTCATTTTATTTTTTCTCGTTAATTCCGAGAAAAAATAACGCAGAAGGAGGGATTTGAACCCTCGCGCGGCGCAAACCGCCTACACCCTTAGCAGGGGCGCCTCTTCAGCCACTTGAGTACTTCTGCTGAATACTTAATTGGTATTCAATTTAAGCGCACTTATCTGTGACGCATTGTTAAGTATACTAAAACAATCTCTGCTTGTCAACTGTTTTATTCAAATTTTTATAACTTTACATTTTCATATTGCTCGATCGTATCTTCAATCCTTTTTTTCACCAGCGCTGCGATCTCAGTACTCTTCATATCCTTATATTCCTCATACATCAGAGGCTTGAGATAATGAACCTGCACAGTCAGTTTTTCAATAGAATTCGTATCAAAGGATTTATAGGAATCGATCAGCGCTACGGGAACAATTGGACATTTTGCTTTCATGGCACATTTAAAGCTTCCCCCCTTAAAGTCAAGAAGCCTGTTTCCCATCTTACTTCGAGTACCCTCCGGAAAAATCAGATAAGCTCTTCCTTTTTTTACTTCTTCTGCCACCTCAAGCATTACCCGCATGGCCTGACGCACATCTTCTCTGTCCAGAGCGATTGCCTTCATACAGGCAAAAACCTGTTTCAGAAAAGGAACATTGGCAACCTCCTTTTTCATAACCACGGAAAAAGGTCTGGGGCAGGGTTCCATAATAGCCAGCACATCGTAGAGTCCCTGATGATTTGGATAAAAAACAAAACCGTCTTTTTCCGGAATGTTTTCCACCCCATGCGCATCAATGGTGATCCTTCCGCCCCAGTTTGCCCGTCGGTCTATATATTTGAGCATGGCATATCTTTCTTCTTCCGTATATTTTTCTACATGTCTGGCATAATAGCAGAGTTTAAACCAGCCATAGGGCACAAAAATAAGATTTCTCAGAACCATAAAAAGTATTCTTTTCATTTTTTCTCTCCCCGAACTCGTATTTTAAATCAGTATACCACTTCCGCCCAAATGCGTCTACCTGATTTCTTCTCTCCTGCCGCTCTCCTGCTGGTTTGTACAGGGTTCCAGAATGACGCACTGATTTTCTCTGGATGCCAATACTTTCTCAAATCTTTCTTTTTCATATTCAGTAAGGCCGGTAATGGGATCAGCAATCGTTACCGTATCTTCTGTATATCCCACCAGCACAGCCCCATGATCATTCTTGCTCCACTGCACATAATCTCCGTCCGGTGTATACCAGCCATGAAGCTCCTTTCTCGGATTCATATAGGTAGTAACCCAGACCACTACCGGGACATCACGGCTCACATAAGAATACAGTTCTTCCGGCTGTGTTCCCGTGATATCCACTGCCCGAAGACTGCTTTTTTCTTTCTTCAGAAAACGGTTTGCCGCTGTCACCACAGCTCCTGTCCCGCAGACATATCCCTTCTTTTCTCTGGGATCTCCGATAAAATACCTGTTCAGATCACTTCCATAATATTTTCCATCGCTTCCCATCTGTACATCATAATCTCTCCGGGGAAGATACGTAAGCGCCATCTCCATTTTATCTGCCTCCAGTCCATAATACCGGAGAACCATAGTCATAGCGGTAATCTCACACCCTGTGGGAAGTTCCGGGTTCTGCAGCGTAATCTCAAAGTTCTCGATCGTATGCTCCTTCAGATCCTGACTTTCTACAGTCTCTTCATACACGATAAGAAAATCCTCCTTAAGATTCTGCACTCTGGCCGTTTCTGACGCCTGAACCGTAATCTGATCGATCAGATTCTCCGTCGTCTCTCCGGGATTTAAGATATTCTTATAAGAATAAATCCCTGTTTCTTCACTGTAAGTCCAGTCTTTCCGATTATACCCTTCCCTTCCTTCATAGAGGCAGACCAGATCCACACTTTCTTCTGCTTTTTTCAAAAACACGCCGACGCGGCAGGGGACACTGTTATCTGTCTCTTATACACATCTCCGAGCCCACGAGACCGTACTAGATCTCGTA
>URYM01000310.1 GCA_900552095.1 uncultured Blautia sp.
CAGCGTCAGATGTGTATAAGAGACAGGTGCAGGACAGCCAGAAAACCGGAAATTTTCTAAGGGAAAAAGCTTGTCATTTTTCGTACTTTATAGTATAATGAAATGCGTTGTGAGTAAAAGATGGTCCTCTGTTGCCGGTGGGCATTAAGAACATCCAGAAGAAAAGGAGATAAAAACATGAACGAAATCATCAAAAACATTGAAGCAGCTCAGTTAAGAACTGACATCGCCGAGTTCCACGTAGGCGATACCGTGCGCGTACACGGAAAGATCAAAGAGGGTAACCGTGAGAGAATCCAGGTATTCGAGGGTGTTGTCCTGAAAAGACAGGGCGGCGGAAATCGCGAGACCTTTACTGTAAGAAAGAACTCCAACGGCGTAGGCGTTGAGAAAACCTGGCCGCTGCATTCCCCCAATGTGGAGAAGATCGAGGTAGTTCGCCGCGGTAAAGTAAGACGTGCAAAACTGAACTACTTAAGAGAGCGTACCGGTAAGGCTGCAAAGGTTAAAGAGCTGGTGAAATAAGTTTAGAAAGAAAGACGCTGCTGCAGAAAGGAAAGACAAATCTTTGATCTTTTTGCCGCGGCGTTTTTTGTTTATCAAACTGGGAAGGAGACAGATATGAAATTTCGATCCAGATATGTAAGAGATTATCTGAGCCACTCGAAGACGAGAAGGGTTCTGGTCTGGGGAGTTCAGATTCTGGCGGTGGTTCTGCTGGCTCTGGTGACAGCCGTGCTTTTTTTTCAGACTGTAACTATGCAGGAAGGGTCTATGGAGCCTACCATACAGGCAGGACAGAAAGTTTGTATCAATACGATGGCCTACAAGCTGGGAACTCCCAAAAGGGGAGATCTGATCGCGTTTGAGGCGGGCGGGGATGAGGAACATTCCAGTATTCATGTGAAGCGGATCATTGGGCTGCCCGGGGATACGGTTCAGATCCGGGATGGAGAGATCTACGTGAATGAGGAGCTCTATGAAACAGAGCTGGATCTGGGGACGATTGAGAATCCGGGTCTGGCAGAAGGCGGCGTGACGGTGGGAAGCAATGAGTACTTTGTTCTGGGAGATAACCGGAATAACAGCGAGGACAGCCGCTATGCAGATATTGGAAATGTAAAGAAACGTTCGATCCAGGGGAAGGTATGGTTTTCGGTTGCCCCTTGGAACAAGTTTGGATTTGTGGGCGATTAAGACGGAAGGAGTGATCGTATGAATATACAGTGGTATCCCGGTCATATGACGAAAGCGGTGCGCCAGATGCAGGAAGACCTGAAACTGATCGATCTGATTATCGAGCTGGTGGACGCCCGGGTTCCTCTGTCCAGCAGAAACCCGAATATTGATGATCTGGGAAAGAATAAGGCGCGTCTGGTGCTGTTAAACAAATCAGATCTGGCTGATGAGCGCTGCAATCTGCTCTGGCAGGAATATTTTCAGGAGAAAGGAATCCATGTGCTGAAAGTAAATGCCAGAAGCGGTGCGGGTCTGAAATCAATTCAGGGAGTCGTGCAGGAGGCTTGCCGGGAGAAGATTGAGCGGGATCGGAAGAGGGGAATCTTAAACCGGCCGATCCGGGCTATGGTAGTGGGGATCCCCAATGTGGGAAAATCCACATTTATTAATTCTTATGCGGGAAGAGCCTGCACAAAAACAGGAAATAAACCGGGCGTGACAAAAGGCAAGCAGTGGATCCGGCTGAATAAGAATCTGGAACTTCTGGACACGCCGGGAATTCTCTGGCCCAAGTTTGAGGATCAGCAGGTAGGGATCAAACTGTCTTTGATCGGATCCATCAAGGATGAAATCCTGAATCTGGATGAGCTGGCGCTGGAACTTCTGAAGCGTCTCCATACAGACTATCCCGGAATTCTGGCGGAGCGCTACGGAATTGAAGAGTCAGAAGATGGACTGAAGATGCTGGAGGCGGTTGCAAAGGCGCGAAACTGTCTTCTGACTGTCTCTTATACACATCTGACGCTGCCGACGATCTTACGCG